>JASHVU010000779.1 GCA_030044455.1 Acidobacteriaceae bacterium
GCCATGCGCAAGCAGCTTGAAGCTGCAATTCAAAAGGCAATGGTCCAGTTTCACCTGGAGTCAAGAGACGCCGTCGATGACATCGAACTGCACCCGTGCCCGGAAGATTGTGAGCACTGCTTGGCGGCTGAAGCAGCCTAAATTTTCGTTTTGCTAAGTTTTGCCATCAGTCTAACGAAACTTAACTAGAATTAAACTATTTAAAATCAATATGTTAGTGCTTAAATGGCGGAGGGAGAGGGATTCGAACCCCCGGTGCCCTTTCGAGCACAACGGTTTTCAAGACCGCCGGTTTCAACCGCTCACCCATCCCTCCGCGGGGTGGGAACCTCACCTGTTTCATTAGTTTACCGCAATCGTCGGTCGAGGTTGCTTTTTTGCGGGAGTTGCACACCGGTTGCACGCTCGCTTCGGCACAAGTTCTCAAAGGAATTGGAGAAACGCAGTTTGAAGTCTCTTAAAAGATGCAAATTGCTTCTTTCGAAAAAAGGCGTGCCCTTCGTGAAATAGGCGGCGTGAACTGCGTAATCGGGGAGGGATCATTCCTTCATCTCTAAAACGCGCTCAGATAGCGCTCTGCCGTCTTGGTAAGAGTTGACGATTCAGGATGAGGAAGATTCCTGCATGCTAACTGAGTTCCCAGCACGAATCGGCCCAAGTGAAAATCAAGACTAAAACGTAAAGCGAACGCCAAGCTCCAAGCGGCGAGCTGTTTCTGCCGAAATTGGTTGTCCAACCGCGCCGGAAGATAGAATCGTGTTCACGGCACTGACGTTGGTGTGATTCAACAAATTGGTGCTTCGCGCATTGAATGTGAACATGCGGGAATGATCTTTATCGCGAGGATTCAGAGCGAAGTCCCGGCTGAGATTCATATCGAGATGGATCTGGGCAGGCATGGCGCCCAGGTTGCGGGGAACATTTCCATTCACTGTGTTGGTGGTCATAAGTCCAAATGGTGTGCTGTAAACTCCCGGGCCGGCCGCGGAGGCATACGAAGGCCTGTCGTTGAAATCGCCATCGCCGTTGGCATCGGTGCCTGTAGTGATGTTGTAAGGTTGGCCGCTCTCGAAGTCGAGAAGCGATGAGAGGTCGAGTTTGAAGGGAAGGTTGACGTTGACTGAGCCAAAGAAGAGATTCGGCATCAACGCATCCCATCGGGCAGACTCTCCCTTTTCGCTGTAACTCGACTGCGGATTGGCGGCGCCTGGCAAGTCACCGAGACGGAATCCACCGTCAGAGCGAAAATCCAGGTGCAGGTAGTCCGCCGAGAAATTGAATCGCTTATAACTGTTCTGTTCCAGCGCAAATTCCACCAGCCCTCCTCGACGGTGCGCGAGCTGCTGATAGTAAAAGATGTTTTCGTTCACCGTTATGGGTCTGGGCGCGAGTAGCGCCGCCAGTGGATCGGGCGGCGTGCCGATGCTGCTTGCTACCAGCGGCGCATTGACGTTGGTTTGACGCATCCAACCCCAAGCCTGACCAAAATCGAAATCGGCCTGCAGGTGCCAGTGGTGCGGGAATTCATGTCCAAGACCTGTTTGCGCCATAAAGGAAGGGAGCTCTGAGACCGTTCTGGGAAGCTGCCAGATTGTGCCAACGCTAATGGAACCGGGGGCCGGCGTCATGGGGCTCTGGAAGTTCGGCGAGTAAATTGTCTGTTCCTGCTGCCGGACGCCATTCAATCGCTCGGCCTGCCGGGCGTATACCGGATCCACCGGATTCATGTATATGCCCCCGCTCAAATGAATCACCCAATTCGATTTCTTATCCGGCGCCCAGGCCAGACCGGCGCGCGGCGCGAAATTGGCGAAAGTGCCGGGAGTGGTCTGGAGCTGATAGCGCAAACCGGCGTTAACCGTCAAATGCCGGGTTAGTTTGTCACGGTCCTGAAAGTACAAGGCCAGACGCCACTGGGTCTCGGGCACGAAGGGCATTCCAGTAGTGATTTGAAATGTTGTTGGCGTGCCGCCGGGCAGATTCAACAGCGATCTACGGTACTGATCGAGCGCACTGATCGTAGTTGTTTCACCGGTTGTGCTGTTGTTTGCGTCGAGCGCCGGCGCGCTTCCCCCGCCAAAGACGAATGCCCCATTGAAGGTGTCAGGGTCATAGTCGTGGATGAAGAATGCTAAAGACTGCAGGCCCGCCTTGAGCGTGTGCTTACCCCGCGTGAAGATCAGGTCGTCGTCGGCTTCGAGATCGCGCTCGCGATCGTTGAGATCGCCGCTGGTCGCGCCTCCGCCGGTGAAGTAACCTGCCACCATCAGCGAAGGTTCGGTTGAAAGAGGCGTTTGCTCGGTTCTCAGCCAGGAGTAGCCGATCCGGGTTTCATGTAAAAGGTGAGCGCTGAGAATCTGCGTGTTGAGGAACCGCAGATCGTTCTCGCTCTGGAGACTATTGAATCCGGATGTTGCGAGATTCAGGCCGCCGATTCCCTGGTTGCCGAGATTGTTGAGGTTGGACGAAAACGAGAGGGTCGCAGCATCGTTGGGGGTAATCTGCCAATCTCCGCGCGCAGAGCCGATCCACATGCGTTGCGGCGCGGCAACTGTTTGCTCGAAAGGCGCGGGATTGTATTCGCTGTTGAGGGTTTCGGCATCGACTACATTGAATTCATTAATGTCGCGTTTCTCGAGCGCGAGGAAAAAGTCTGAGTTCCGGCCGACCACCGGACCGCTGAGTTCGAAGCCATAGCGTTGTTTGCTCGCCGGGGTTGCCGTTACTGAAAAAGGATTGGTGGCGTTAAACGCACCGTCGCTTTCAACAAAGAAGAGCGCTCCGTGAAATGCTTTGGCGCCAGGCTTTGTTGTGATTTCGATGTCCGGGGCAATCCAGGGAGCCCGCTCGTATTGCGACGAGAACGGATCAGGGTTGATGCGAATTTCGGCGATGGAACCCTTGGGAGGCAGTGAGCTTCTATTCTGGAAACCGTTGACGGTAAAGATCGCGCTTCCGGGCACGCCTCCTGCGCCGGCAGCCATGGACTGCAACTCGCGAAGCAGGTCGTCCGGATCGTCTGAAAGCTGTTCGACCGCTTCTCTACCGAGGACAGTCGACCCTGCCCAGGCGTCGCTATCAACTCCGCCGGCGTTCGCATTCACTTCCACGTCCGTCTCAACCGATGCCACAGAAAGTTTGAGATTGATGTGCGCGACACCGCCCGCGCGTGCATGCGCGGGCATTTCAGCTCTGGCGAATCCTTCCGCATCGGCTTGAATTGTGATGGATGTCCCCGGCTCGCACACGAATACATAGTGGCCGGTGGCATCGGTGAGGGCCATTGCTCCGCTGGACGCATGCACGTGTGCTCCGGGAATGACCGCCCCGGTCGGATCGGTAATCACACCGTCGATTCTTATCCCATGAATGCAAGGCTGCTGTGCGACGGCCGTCCCGGATACGATGAACACCGCGAGAAGGACCGCACATTTCCGGCCGCTTATCATGACGGACTTCATCGCCGCTCTACCGCCGTCTCCAACCGATTCCTTGTTCATTTCGCCTCCAGTTCACCTCGCTTGGTATCTCAAGCTAGGTGAATGAAGCCGAAGTCCGCTACCCGTCTGGAGCGAAACACCTGTTTAT
>JASHVU010000780.1 GCA_030044455.1 Acidobacteriaceae bacterium
CGCTACTTTGCTGAGGACATCATCGAGCCTGAAGTGACGGTTTCGCGCGAAGGCGAGATTGCGATTCCCGATACGCCGGGCCGCGGCTATGAGGTGAGAAACGACCTGATTGAGCGGCTGACCGTTCGCAAGGAGACCATTCGCGCGATGGAACTGGTCAGCTAGAGCGGTTCAGTTTTGTTCCTTTACTGATCTCAGGCTCCGCCTTTAGACTTCCCAAAGAATCATTTGGAGGCGACCGCAGTGGAGCGAAATTGCGTTAGAGTTTTTGTGTTTTCAGTAGGGCTTGCGGCGTTTGCGTTGCAGGCCGCGTTTGTTTATGGGCAAAGCACGGCATCCACCACCTCAGATAAGCCGGTAGCGCTTTTACCCGGCCTCGACAAGCAGTTAATGGATACAAGCGCCGACGCCTGCGTGAATTTTGCCCAGTACGCGTGCGGCAACTTCGCCAAGCTCTATCCAATTCCGGCGGACAAGTCCGGCTACGGATCGTTTTACATCATGTACGACCATACTGAGGCTGTGCTTCACCAGATGCTCGACAAACTGGCCGACAAAGGCGCGCAGCATACGGCAAACGAACAGAAGATCGGCGACTTTTATGCGAGCTGCATGGACGAAGATGCGGTACACGCCGCGGGCCTGAAGCCGTTGCAACCCGAATTCGATCGCATCGCCGCGCTCACTGATAAAAAGCAGCTCACGCCACTGCTGGCGCACTACGCGCTGATCGGCGTGAATGCGTTCCTGAATTACGGCGAGCAGCAGGACTTTGCGGATGCCACCAAGCAGATAGCGGCCGTCGACCAGGGCGGGCTCGGGCTTCCCGAGCGGGATTACTACTTCAGGACCGACGATGCGGCCGTGAAAACGCGCAAGGAGTATGTCGAGCATGTCGGCAATATGCTTCATCTCATGGGCGAACCTGTTGACCAGGCGACAGCTGAAGCGCAGAAGATCATGGCCCTTGAGACGGCGCTGGCCAAAGCCTCGATGGACGTGACCTCGCGGCGCGATCCTCATGCGGTATACCACATCATGACCATCGCCCAGCTCAGTGAGCTGGCTCCGGCCATTGACTGGCCATCCTACATCGCTCAAACCGGAGTGACGGGCATCGGAGACCTGAACGTGGCCGTGCCCGATTTCTTCAAAGGGATGCAGGCCGTCATCGAATCGACCGATCTCGATACCATCAAGGCCTACCTGCGTTGGCAGTTGATCACCTCCATTCCTGGGTACGCCATGCCTACGGCGATGGACGATGAGAATTTCGATTTCTTCGGCCGCAAGCTGACCGGCCAGCAGGAACAGCGCGCGCGCTGGAAGCGCTGCACCGAGGCGACCGGGAACGCACTGGGAGAGGCAGTCGGTCAGGTTTATGTCGCATCCCAGTTCCCTCCATCGAGCAAGGCCTACACCCTGCAAATGGTTCACGACATTGAGGGCGCCATGGGCCACGAGATCGAGAATCAATCCTGGATGAGCGACGAAACCAAAGCCAAGGCGACAACCAAGCTGGGCCTGGTTGCCGATAAGATTGGCTATCCCGACCATTGGAGAGACTATTCGACGCTGGATGTGATTCGCGGCGACGCCGACGGCAATGCATTGAGAGCCGTGGAGTTTGAGAACAAGCGTGAGTTGGCAAAAATTGGCAAGCCCGTCGACCGGGGCGAGTGGGGCATGAGTCCGCCGACGATCAACGCGTACTACGACCCCTCGATGAACGACATCAACTTTCCCGCCGGCATATTGCAGGCGCCGTTCTACGATCCCAATGCAACCGATGCCGAGAACTACGGCCATATCGGTGCTATCGTGGGCCACGAGCTCACCCACGGATTCGACGACCAGGGAAGCCAGTTCGATGGTTATGGAAACCTCAAGAATTGGTGGACGCCCGAAGACAAGAAAAAGTTCGACGAGATGACCGACTGCGAAGTGAAGGAGTATGGAAACTTTACCGCGGTTGACGATGTGAAGGTGAACGGCAAACTGACCCTGGGCGAAAATACGGCCGACAACGGTGGCATCCGCCTGGCCTACCAGGCATTCCTTGACGACGCAAGACGCAAGGGCATCGATCTGGCGGCGAAGCAGGACGGTTATGACGCGATTCAACAGTTTTTCATCGGATTCGCGCAAAACTGGTGCAGCAGCCAACGGCCGCAGATGATCAGGCTGCAAGTGCAGACCGATCCGCACTCACCTGAAGTCTTCCGCATCATCGGCGTGGTGCAGAATATGCCTGAATTCGGCAAGGCGTTCGGTTGCAAGACGGGCCAGCCGATGATGCCGGCGAATGCATGTCACGTGTGGTAAGTGGACGCGCCCACACTTTGAACTTTGACGACCTCAATTGCGTAATCTAATCCGGCGTCGCAACCATGGGCGGGGTGAGTGCGTCTGATGTTAGAGACGGCGATCCGCCCAAGTATGCGCCGCCGGAGGTTTTCCGCGTGACTCCCCAGGAAGAACAACTGATTCGCAATCTTGCCGATCGTGTGAATACAACTCAAGTTCAAGAGAAAGACACAGACGCTGAAGCGCTGCTTCAATCGAGCTTTGCGTCGAATCCGGACGCCGTTTACATTCTTGCGCAAACCGTGTTGGTGCAGAATTTTGCCCTCGACCAGGCGAAGGCGCAGGTGGCTGATTTGCAGAAACAGGTGCAGCAGTCGCAGCAAACGCATCAGCCGGCGCATGCAACCAGCTTTTTAGGCGGATGGTTTGGCCACCGTGATCCGGAGCCGCCTCCCGCGCCGGTTCAGCAACCCGGCTATCAGCCAGCCGCAGCGCCTTCACAATACATGGATCAGCCCTTTCAGCCCGTGCGCCCAGTCGCACCTGCTGCTGTCGCGTATCCGGCTGCGGCCGCGCCCGTGTACTCGGTTGCCGCCCAGCCGCAATCCATGCCGATTGGCGCCGGGCAGCCGAGTTTTTTGCGCGGCGCCATGCAAACAGCCGCGGGGGTTGCGGCGGGAGCACTGGCGTTTGAAGGCGTCGAATCGATTCTGCACGGTTTCTCTCATCCTGGATACGGATGGGGTGGTCCGGGGATGGGCGGCATTGGGATGGGGCCAGGCATGGGATCGGGATTTGAGCGTCCGGTGGATGAGACCGTCATTAACAACTACTACGATCAACCGGCGGGATCGCAGGAATTTGGCCGTCATGAGGGCGGCGAAGAGCGCCACTTTACCGAGGAGTCGGGCCAACACGAGATCCATGACATGGGTAACCAGGGCCAGGCGCAGTTCAACGATGCATCGTATAACCCGCAAGGTACCGAGGGCGCGGCACAGGACAGCGCCGCTTACAACCCGCCCGATCCGTATCTGCAGCAGGACCCGCAAGCAGGGTTCGACCAAGGCAATCACGACCAGGGCGGTAATGAAATTGCTCAGAACGACTCCGACCCAGGTAGCTTCGATTCCGGACAGGACGCTGGCAGCTTCGGTGATTCCGGCGGCTTTGATTCAGGCGGGGGATTCGACAGCGGCGGCGACTTTTCCTGAGCTGTCGGATTCTTGCCTATGCGCGGTTCCCGACAGGCTGCATCTGCTTTATTGCGTCCGATGCTTTCAGTTGAAGTGGAGGCCGACGAAGGCGTTCCTGTTGCAGTCTTCGGTAGCAGCCGCGGCGCAGGTTACTTCGCATCCACGACGCATCGGAAACCAACGCCGCCGGAGCGGTCGTACCCCGGCGCCATGAGCAGCAGTTTGCCGTGCTCATCATTGCGAAATGCCTCAGGGAAATACCAGATGGATCCCTGCGGCTGGT
>JASHVU010000781.1 GCA_030044455.1 Acidobacteriaceae bacterium
CTCGGCTGCGAATTCACAATCGGCTTCCACCATGAGCTCCTTTGCGGTGGGCGAGTTGCGGACCATCGGCTTGTCGTCGCCAAGGGCGGCGCGCTTGATCAAGCGTCCGATGATACGGCCGATGAAGGCACGCGGAGGACGAAGCTCTCCGGTGGCCATCTCCAGCCCCTTTGAACAGTGCGCCAGCATTTGCGCCGGGCTCATCTTGCCCCAATGCCTCGGGCTGCCCGGCTGCAGGCCCGCGAATCGACGCTGGAGTTCATCGACGCAGGCTGCGTCAAACATTGTCTTCATACTGAGCCTCCCCTTTTCATTGCCTTTTTGAGGCGAGTCTTACAGGACCGCAAGGCAAGGCCGAAGTTCGCGTCCCGCTCAGCTCTTCCCGGCCCGCTCCAGCGCGGCGATGTCAAACTTGGTCATTTTCATCATGGCTTCCATTCCTTTGCGAGTGCTCACCAGCTCCATGATGTTGGCGGGAACAACCTGCCAGCACAGACCGAACTTGTCGCGGAGCCAGCCACAGGCTATTTCAGAGCCACCGTCTGTTAGCCGATCCCAGTAGTAGTCGATCTCGGCCTGGGATTCGCAACGGATGAAAAACGAAACTGCCTCGTTGAACTTATGCTCGGGGCCTCCGTTTAGCGCCGTGAAGGGCACACCGTCGAGCTCGAAGCTGATCGTGAGTATGGAACCTGAAGCACCGGGCGCGGGACCGGGGTTACGCAGCTCACCGGTGCGGCGCGAGTTTTTGAAGATCGACATATAAAACTCGACCGCCTCTTCGGCGTTGGAGTCGAACCATAGAAATGGTGTGATGCGGGGGGAATCGTGCAGATTGCTCATCGAAATCTCCTGGACGGGGATTGGGATCGGGCAGCACGGAAATTAGCACCGGCCTAATGGGAATTATGTATCATTTTGAACTTGCGGGATACACGCACTGATTCCGCCGTTCCAGGCAACTCGAATCAAAGCAGTCCGATCCAAACCAATCAGATCCAGGAGAGGTATTCAGCGATGAAGGTGCAAACCTATCTTAACTTCCCCGGCAATTGTGAAGAAGCATTGAGCTTCTATGAGAAACATCTGGGCGCGAAGGTACTGGCCAAGATGACATTCGCCAGCATGAGCCCGACCGGCAATCCGCAGAATCTGCCGCCTGGCCTCGATCCGAACGGCATCATGCACGCGCGCTTCACGCTTGGCGATACAGAGCTGATGGCCAGCGACGGGCCGAAGGTCGAGCCGATGCGCAGCGCCTATATCAGCCTCGGCGTCGACAGCAACGAAGAAGCCGAGCGAATTTACAACGCGCTCACCGAGGGCGGCGAAGTGTTTATGCCCATGGGCGAGCAGTTTTTCGCGCATCGCTTTGGGCAGTTCCGCGACCGGTTCGGCATCAACTGGATGGTGATTCACGAGAAGCCGATGCATTGATGACAGGGAACAAGGGAGCATGGAAGCGAGGTTGGTGCAGCTCAACCAACAAGGACGTCCTTGTATGGCCACTGCCCCTGTTTTTCTTGCTCCCTTGGTCCCTCGCTCCCTTGCTGCCTGTCTTTTTCAATTCTCGAGGTAATCCCAAAACGAGTCGGCAAGCTCCGCGCCGAGATCGTTGGTCATGCGGCGGGCCGCACGCTCGACTTCTTCGATGAGTTGATGCAGATAAGAACGCGAGCCTGAGATGGCGGCCACGCCAAGGGTCGCCGACTGCCAGGTCACGGCCTCGTCAAGCTCGGCCACCGAGATGTTAAATCCCTGGCGAAGCTGGTCTTTGAGCGAGCGCACCACCTGGCGCCGGTCCTTGAGCGACTGCGCGTGCTCGATTCTCAACTCGAGAGTAAGTTGCGCAACGGGCATAACTGAGATGGATTACACCGACAGTGTAAGCCGCTCTTGTGCGGTCGGGTAGACTTTTTCTCCCCCATGGCGAGAGAATTCGGTTGGGCGCGTTCTCCACCCGCTTTTGCGACTAGAACAAAATGGCTCCTCCCGCCACCTTCCTCGACAGACGAAGATTCCTGACGACCGCCTCCGCAGCCGGTTGCGCCGCGCTGGCTCGAACTGCGTGGGCCCGCGCCAATGGTTCCCGTCAATCGGATGCCTACTTGATGGTGGCAACCACCGATCGCAATCGCATCCTGAAAGCCGCAGCAGCCTACATAACGCAAACTCCGATCACCATCACAGCCTTCCCCGCCACGCGCAGCGCCGGCGGTCTGCACGACTTCTACTCGCAGGCCGACTACTTCTGGCCCAATCCGAAAGATCCCAACGGGCCCTACATCAATCGCGACGGCCAGAGCAATCCCGACAACTTCGACGACCATCGCAGGGTGATGGTGCGCCTCTCGATTCAAATGCCGGCCCTCACCGCCGCCTGGCTCCTCACCGGCAATCGCGTATATGCCGGCCGCGCCTGCGACCACCTGCGCGCCTGGTTTGTGGCGGCTGACACGCGCATGAACCCCAATCTGCAATTTGCGCAGGCCGTGCAGGGCGTTTCCACCGGCCGATCTTACGGCATTATCGACAGCCTCCACCTGGTGGAAGTAGCCAGGGCCGCGAGTTTCCTCACCGGGAAAATGCTGAACCCACCGGATGCGCACGCCGTTCGAGATTGGTTCAGCAGCTATTTGGGTTGGTTGAACACCAGCCTTCCCGGAAAAACCGAGCGCGACGCCAAGAACAACCACGCCATGTGCTGGGCGCTGCAGGCCGCCGAATACGCCCGATTGATCGGCGACGATGTCACACGGAATGAAGTTTTTC
>JASHVU010000081.1 GCA_030044455.1 Acidobacteriaceae bacterium
TCCTTGCCCCTGGTATACGGCACCACGCAATACGAGCAGAACTTGTCACACCCCTCAATAATCGTGATGTATCCGCGATAAGGATTTTGCCTGGCCGTGAATTCGGTCTCGAACGTCTCCTCGGTCTGCCGGTCGTCCAGCCCCGTAATCCGGTTCTCCCCAGCTTCCAGCCGTGCCAGCATCTCCGGCAGCTTGCGATACGACGCCGACCCCGACACCAGCGAAACGTACGGCGCCCGCTCGAAGATCTTCTCGCCTTCCTGCTGCGCCACGCACCCCAGCACCCCAAACCGCTTGCCCTTCTTGTAGAGTGCCTTGTAATCGTTGAGCCGGTGGAAGACCTTCTGCTCGGCTTTGTCCCTTATCGAGCAGGTGTTGTACAAAATCAGTCCCGCCTCTTCTTCCGTCTCCACCTGCTGGTAGCCCTGGTGCAGCAGTGTGCCAATCACCTTCTCTGAGTCATGGGCATTCATCTGGCAGCCGAACGTCTCAAGATAGAATGTCTTTTCGGTCGCCATAACAACCCCAGTATACCGTGATGCAGATTACATGGCGCCGCAGCGGCCGGCATAGCGTAGCGCCGCGCTCCCGCGCGGTTGTCGCGTGGGTCTCCAGACCCGCGAGCGACTCCCATTCCAATCGCATACTACGAGTGCCCCAGATCCGGGACCCCCAGCGAATGATTTGAATTCGCTGGGCTGGAGGTCCCCCTCTCGGGGGCTTGGAATGGCAGGAACCCCTTACTTCCTGATCCCCGCATGAAGGTAAGCAATCACTGCCTGCATCTGTTCCCTGCTCATCTGGTAAGCAAAAGGAGGCATCGCTCCTTTGCCCTTCATCAATACCTGCTCCACCTCGGCATCGGTCGCCGGCTCCCCGTCCGGCAGCTTCGCCTTGTTGAACAGTCCATGCAGACTCGGTGGAACTTTCTCGAGATGCAGGTCATTCTCCTCATGGCAATGGGCGCAACCCACGTCGTAAACCCGCTTTCCTTCCTCCTGTTGCGGAGTAAGCGCCGCCCTTGCCCGGCATCCAGCCAGCGCCACAAAAACCACCAGAATCCCTAAAGCATTGCGCCACACACCGAATAGGCTCACCTCCCTATTCTAGGCGTCACGCCGTTTATGCTTGTCTCATGCAACTCCCCATTCGCGACGAGATCCGCTCCGCACGCGCCCTCGTTTACCGCTTCATGCCGCCCACCCCGCAATACACCTGGCCGCTGCTCAATCAGCGCCTCGGCACTGAAGCCTGGGTCAAGCACGAGAACCACACCCCCATCGGCGCCTTCAAACTTCGCGGAGCCCTCATCTATCTCAGCTGGCTTAAAGATCAGCATCCATCTCTCACCGGCGTCATCGCCGCCACTCGCGGCAATCACGGCCAGGGAGTCGGTCTCGCCGCACGCATCCTCTCGCTCAAAGCCGTCATCGTCGTCCCCCACGGCAACAGCCCTGAAAAAAATGCAGCCATGCTCGCACAGGGAGTCGAACTCATCGAGCACGGCCACGACTTCCAGGCCGCCCTCGAACACGCCCACACCCTCGCCGCCTCCCGCTCCCTCGAGTTCGTCGATTCCTTCCATCCCCAGCTCGTCCTCGGCACCGCCGGCTATGCAATGGAGTTCTTCGAGTCCGTCCCGCCCATCCACACCATCTACGTCCCCGTCGGCATGGGCTCATCCATCTGCGGAGTAGCCGCGGCCCGCAATGCTCTCGGCCTCTCTACCGAAATCGTTGGCGTCGTCTCCGAGCTCGCCCCCGCCGCCGCCATCAGTTTTGACCAGCGCCAAGTCGTCGCAGCCCCCGCCTCCACCCTCATCGCCGACGGCCTCGCCTGCCGCCGCCCCAACCCCGACGCCCTCGACGTCATGCTCGAAAACGTCGCCCGATTCGTCCTGGTATCGGAAGCCGAAATAACATCCGCCATGCTCGCACTCTACTCCGACACCCACAACCTGGCCGAAGGCGCCGGCGCAGCCTCTCTCGCCGCAGCCCTTCAACAAAAAGACTCACTCGCCGGCCAACGCATCGGCATCGTGCTCACCGGCGGCAACGTCGACCGCGACGTCTTCGCCTCCATCCTCACCACCGCACAACTCCCGGCCCGTCCAACGGAGATCGCTTGACCACCCACCACCAAATGCCCGCCGACCACCCCAACGAACACCTCACCCCGTTCGCCCACCGGGCCTCCAACCGCTGCTTCGGATGCGGCCCGGCCAACCCCTCCGGCCTGCACCTCGAGTTCCAGCTCGCAACTGACCTCTCCGTCGTCTGCCTCGCCCAGGTCAACGATCATTTCGAAGGCCATCCCGGCTACCTCCACGGAGGCGTCATCGCTACTCTGCTCGACGAAGCCATGAGCAAATCCGTCCGCGCGCGCAACGCCCTGGCTATGACCCGCGAGCTCAAAGTCGAATACCTCCGCCCCGTCCCCTCTTGCGCGCCCATCCGCATCGAAGGCCGCATCGTCAAGCACGAAGGCCGCAAATTCTGGGCCGAAGCCGCCATCCTCGACGAGCACCGAATCCGCCTCGCCCACTCCACCGGCATCTTCATCGAAATCAAACCCAAAGCAAGCTAGCCTGCATTTCTCACAAGTCACGAAAACCTGTAGCGCCGGGCTCCCCGGGGCCCCCAACGAATGATTTGTATTCGTTGGGGTGGTAGCCCGGTTGCCCTTGCGGGCCTCCAGGCCCGCAGGCGTCTTTCAAAGTACCGAATTCGCGATATGCGCACACCTGTGAGAAAAACAGGTTAGAGCCCATCACATAAATGGCCTTGCTATCGAGCGCAGCTCCTAAGTTTGCTGAGGAGTCATGGTCAACGAAGCTCTCTAACAAGGGCACGGCTTTATCCATGCCATTCAAAGCCGCAAAACGGATTAGGGCTTGACTGGCTGCGAAAAAACTCGTCAGTACATGGCCCCGTATCAGCGCGCGAGTCCGCCCGCGCCGATAGCAACCATAAAATGAGTCGGGGGTTTAGAGCTTATCCGTAAATAGGTAGCGCCGGCCTCCAGGCCGGTTGTCGTGTGGGCCCCTTGGCCCGCACACGGTATTTTGGTGGCGTGAGCACCGCTAGGGCCTGTTAACACTACTGAGGTAGACGGCGACGGGAGCCAGTTTTTT
>JASHVU010000782.1 GCA_030044455.1 Acidobacteriaceae bacterium
GCCAATATTGACCCGCGTGGACGCGACATTGCAGAAAACGCGATGAAGGAGTTCATCCAGAAAGAGCTGGACCCGAATACCTACGTTGGCGTATTCACGCTCGGCCTTGGCGGATTGCGGCTGATGCAGCCCTACACCAATGACGGACCGAAGATTGCAGCAGCCGTCCAGGAGACGGTAAATCTCATCAACTCCGATCAGCCAGTTGGAGGTGAGCTGTTCCGGCCCCAGATCGGGCTGGGGATGGGGAACGATCCGAGCGACGCGACCTCAGGACAAGTTGGGGAGACTGGAGTCGATAACCCAACCGGCACTCAGACTCCGGACACCGGAGGAACTACCAACCAGGCGACCGCTTCGGCCAACGGTCCCGCGGCTCTTATTGCCACGCTTTCTGAAATGGAATTCGTGAACGAACTGCAGGATGTGTACCACGACAGCATGCGTTTTCTCACGCCGCTGCAGTCGCTCATCCAGGCGCAGGCCCAGATGCCCGGGCGCAAGGTGGTGCTGCTGTTCACGGCGGGACTGCCGGTTTCTCCTGACAGCGTTGAACTGCTGCGCAGCGTGATCAGCACCGCGAATCGCGCCAATGTCACCGTGTACGCGGTCGATACCAGAGGAGTGACGTCGGTTGAGGATATGGACGCCTCGCGGCGTTTGTTGAACCAGGCTACCTCAGCCAGCAGACGGCAAATGCTGTCGAAGGTGAATGGGGGCGACCAGGCGGTGACTCCCGCCGAGGCAATTGCCAACGAAATGGGCGATGCGGCCATGCACGCCGATACGCGTGAAAACCTGGTTGAGCTGGCCGACGGGACGGGCGGCGCGCTGCTGCCCGACGATCTAAATCTCATTGATCCGCTGACGCGGGCCATGGAAGATGTGCGGACCCACTACGAGTTGAGCTACTCTCCGACCAATCTTGTTACCGACGGAAGTTTCAGGAAGATCGAAGTCAAGGTTTCGCGCTCCGGAGCCAGGGTGTATGCGCGCGAAGGATATTACGCGCTTCCGGTGTTGAACGGTCGCCAGGTTTATCCCTTCGAAATGGCTACGCTCAAGGCGATCAATACGCGACCGATTTTGCATCAGTTCAACTTTCATGCGGCGGCGTTTCAGTTTCGGCCCGGCGCTGAGCAGACTCAGATGGCTTTTGTCTTTCAGGCGCCCACGCACGACCTGACTGTGATCAAAGATGGGCAAAGGGCCAAAGTTCACGTCTGTGTTACGGCGCTGGTCAAGGACGAAGAGGGCAAGATCGTTCAGAAGATCAGCAAAGACATCCCGTATTCGGTGCCGGTTGAAAAGATGGCTGAACTGGAGCAGGGAACGGTGAGTTTTACGACTCCGTTTCTGCTTGCTCCGGGCACCTACACGCTTGAGACAGCCGCTGTCGACCGCGAGAGCATGAAAGCCAGTGTCAGGCGTTCGGTGCTGGTGGTCGATCAAGCCTCAGGGCTTTCCATGAGCGATGTGGCATTGGCGCGCCGCATCGATCCAGCCAGCGGCCCTGCCGATTCGTTTGATCCTCTTGAAGAAAATGGCGAAGTCGTGACGCCGGAGATGTCGGATGTGATTCGATCGGTGGCCCAGGGGAATCTTGAGTTCTACGCGGTTGCCTATCCTCCGCGGCCAGTCGATGCCCCGGTCGACGCCAGTGTTGAAATCTGGCAGAACGGCCGCATGGTGTTGCGCAGCCCTGCGAGCGAAGTTAAGCCGGATTCAAGCGGCGCCGCGACGATTCTGGCAGGAATCCCAACGGACAAAATGCCGGCCGGCATCTACGAAGCGCACGTCGTTTTCGAGTTCAAAGGGCAGAAAGTGTCCAAGGCAATTCCCTTTATTCTCACGACGGGAAGTTGAGGGCGGCGCCGGTTCTTGCGTTCTGTGCAGCCGGCCGCGCGCTTCGATCACAATGATCGTTTCGATGTAGTTTACGACGCCATGGATGATTTGCGCCGGTCGGGGAATTCAACCTGAATCAAGGCAGTTAACGATGAAGTATCATAGTCTGTGTGAACGAAATGGCCCACCAGATTTCCAGCCTTGATGAAGCCGCAATCTCTGCAATTGTTCGCCGTGCTGTTGAAGCGCGCCTTTCGGATTCTGAAGACGAAAGCGACCCCTACAAGTTGTTTCATTCGCGGCGAGCCCAGGCGCTGAAAGAAGAAATTGTTGCGACCGGTAAAAAGCTTTGGCAGCGCCAGTATGTGGATGGAAATGGCGGCAACATCTCCGCGCGCATCTCTCCGCAATACGTGATCTGCACGCCCACCATGTTGAGCAAGGGCGACCTGCGGGTGGAAGATTTGTCGCTGGTAGACCTTGAAAACAACCAGATGGTCGGCGACCGCCCCCAAACCAGCGAAGTCACGCTACACCTTGAAATCTACAAAGCGGTGCCAGAAGCTAAGGCGGTGGTTCATTGCCATCCGCCTTATGCCACGGCCCATGCTGTTGCGGGAGTTCTTCCGCAGGGGAGACTTATTCCCGAATATGAGGTTTTTATCGGCACAATTGCGCTGGCCCCGTATGAAACACCCGGGACAAAGGAATTCGCACGCTCCGTGCTGCCCATGGCAAAGAACCACAACACCATATTCCTCGCCAATCACGGCATTGTTACTTGGTCAGACACCGTTACGCATGCGGAGTGGAACGCCGAGATCATCGATACCTACTGCAAGACATCGATGATCGCGTCGCAGCTGAAAACGCCTCTGCCCGAAATACCGCCCCAGAAGATTGACGAGATTCTGGCCATCAAGCGGTACCTGGGATTCCCCGATGCGCGCCTCGAAGAGGAAAGGGAATTACCGCAGGCGAAGGGCAACCTGGTTCGAAACCCAGCCAGCACAACCGTCGTTCCGCACCCGTCTATGAAGCGGATGAAGAGCAGGGAAGAGCTCGAGGAACTGGTGCGGGCAGTAACAGCAGAGTTACTCAACCTGCTGGATCCGAGAGACTGAGCGCTGGCGCAGGCTTCGTGCCGGATGGCATTGACGCGCCGCGCGGTCGTATGATGGTGCGCGAGTTGCGCTTCACTTCTTTTTTGTGGCGAAGGCGATTCTTCATCATTCTTAGAAAGAGGGCGTTCGATGGCAACGTATACCGTTCCCGAAATCAAAGCAGCGGCGCCGGTCGCGGCGAATGAAGTCCTGCTGGTAGCTAACGGCGATCTTCGCCAATCTGCGAACAGAGTGTGCTGGGCCGCGCAGTCTGCCATGGAAGCAAAATTAACGGCAGCTTTTCGAGCCGAGGGAATTACGCTGCGTCGTGCCCACGCGTACGATTCCGCACTGGAGCACGGGTTCATTTACAACCAGCGCATGGGAATGGATGTGTTCGCAGGCATTCATCCCGATGCGCCACTGGTGGTGGCCGAGTCGGTATGGCAGTACAGCAATCATCTTCTTGCCGGGCTCGAACACCATCGCGGGCCAATTCTGACCGTTGCAAACTGGTCGGGCCAGTGGCCGGGATTAGTTGGCATGTTGAATCTCAACGGCTGCCTGTGGAAGGCCGGCGTAAAGTTTTCGACGCTGTGGAGTCTGGACTTCACCGACGAGTTCTTTCTTTCGGGATTGCGCCGGTGGCTGCGCGAGCATCGCGTCACGCACGACACAAGCCAGGTGCACAAGCTCGACGTAGCCGCATTGTCCAAACCCGAAGCTGAGCTGGGCGCAACTCTGGCCCGCGCCCTTCGCGCGCGCAAAGCAATCATCGGCGTTTTCGACGAGGGCTGCATGGGGATGTATAACGCCATCATTGAGGACTACCTGCTGAATCCCATGGGCGTGTACAAGGAGAGGCTCAGCCAGTCGGCGCTGATCGCGGCAATGAGCCAGGTGACGGACGCCGAGGCTGGCCAGATCCGGAACTGGCTCAACGCGAGTGGCATTGAGTTCCGCACCGGCCCCAATGAAGAGAGCGATCTTACCGAAGCCCAGATCCTGGGCCAGTGCCGCATGTATATTGCTGCCCTGCGCATCGCCAACGATTTCGGCTGCGACGCAATCGGCATTCAGTATCAGCAGGGATTGAAAGACATGGCGCCAGCCTCAGACCTGGTCGAGGGGCTGCTAAATAATGTCGATCGCCCGGCTGCCTTCAGCACTGCCGGCAAGGAACTTTACGCCGGCAAACCGCTGCCGCACTTCAACGAGGTTGACGAGTGTGCCGGTCTCGATGCGCTGGTGACCAATCGCGTGTGGAGCGCAATGCACCTCGATCCCGCGACCACCTTGCACGATGTGCGCTGGGGCGAATATTACAAGGGCGACGGCATAGACGGCTTCATCTGGCTCTTTCAGATCTCCGGCGCAGCGCCGGCCTCGCACTTCACCGGCGGTTATCGCGGCGCTATCAGTGAGCGCCAGCCGGCCATGTACTTCCGGCTCGGCGGCGGCACGCTCAAGGGGATTTGCAAACCCGGCCCCATCGTATGGAGCCGTGTGTTTGTCGAGGATGGAAAAGTTCACGCCGATATGGGGCTCGCCGACGCGATTACCCTGCCGGGAGCCGAGACTGAGCGGCGCTGGAAATCCGTCACTCCGCAATGGCCCATCATGCACGTAAAGCTTCGCGGCGTCACGCAGAATCAGTTCATGGCGCGCCACCACGCCAACCATGTGAACGTGGCCTACGCGCCTGATGCCGCGACCGCCGAAAAGGCGCTCGCGGCCAAAGCTGCCATGATGGCCGGGATGGGAATCGATGTTGCGCTGTGCGGAACCACGCCCTGGTCTTAACCGGATTTGTGTTCAGGGCCCGTTCACACCATGGGGTGGTGGTGCCAGAGGTGTGAACGGGCCCTGATTAAAGCCCTCCATCGTCTAACAGGCTCCGGGTCAAAAGATAACCTTCAGCGATCCCTGGAAGATTCTGGCCGCGTTGCTGGTGGACGAAATCTGTCCGAAGGTCTTGCTCGACAGGGCAGCCGTAGAGTTGCCTAAGCTGCTGGCTCCAGGGTTGTCGAACGATGGGTGGTTGAGGAAGTTGAATGATTCCAGGCGCACCTGGATGTTCAATCGTTCCTTGATTGGGAACAGGCGCGAAATTTGGATGTCATCCTGAAAGTACATGGGGCCGCTGAACGCGTTCCTGCCAAGATCTCCAAAAGTGCCCTGAGCGACCGGATTGGAGCAGCCATTCGCTGTGGTGACGCAGAATGCGCTGGGGTTCAGCCATCCCCGCGTGGCAGCGGACGCGGGGGCCTTGCCGCCCTGCAAGCTGACCCCGGTTTTCACCTTGACCCCAGGCACCAGGTTCGGACGGTCGTTACCAGTATCGGTAAGTGATTGGTCCGTTCCATCCGTTACATTGATGGGCGCACCGCTGGTGAGGTGGATCAGCGGAGCAATTTCCCAACCATTGGCTAACCACTTCGAGACACCGTGGAGCGGAAATGCCGTCGTATAAACCAGCGACGTGTTGAAGACATTCCGGTAATCGGAGCCGCAACGGGCATAATCCAGGTGAATATTGTACGGATCTTCGAGCGGTGTGCTCGACCAGTCCCCGGACGCGTCAGCCACGTTGAGGCAATGCGACCAGGTGTAGTTGGTCAGCAAGACGAAAGTAGATGACACGCGATGCTGCAAGGTGAGGACCATGCCGTTGTAATTGGCAAAGCCAATGGTATTCACCAGGATCATGCCACTGCTGCTGCCGCCCGCATAGCCGTCACCCTGGGCAGGATTCGCTTCAGTCAGCGCAAAACGCGCCCGTTGGTTTCCGGTCACGGAACACGGCTTACCGGCCGCGTAGAGGCTTGGATTGGCCTTATACAACGCCTCGAAAGCCGGCCCCGTCGTCACCACGGGGCCGCAGCCGCTGAAGTTCGCGCCCCACATTCCGGGCGTGTAGACCGCCGGGTCAATTACGGTTCCGACTGGCATGTTGGCAGTATGGTTGCCGATATAGTCAATCTGTGCCTGCCAGCCGCGTGGGAACTCATGCTGGACGCTCAGAGTCCACTGCAGCGTATCGGCCACCTTGAACGGAGAAGCGATCTCAATCCACTCGCCCTGGGATGGGAAGACGGCGGTTGCAGGCGTTGGGACAACCGGTTGCGGGTAGGGGCTGGTGTTTGTGCCGCCCACTTGGTCGCAGCCATACCCGGTGCCCCCCGTCAGCCAGGGTTCGCTGAAACATACCGGCCCAAGCAGGGTGACGTTGGTGGCAAACGGCGGGTTCTGGTGGTTGCGGTTGGTGGTGTAGAAGTTCGCCTCGTCGTAAGCCAATTGCAGACCGGCGCGAATGACCGTGTTGCCATTGCCGAATGGATCCCACGTGGCGCCGATGTTGGGATTGAAATTCCAAATCGGATTGCTGGTGAATGACTTGGAAACTCCGGGATCTCCATAGAAGAAGCTTCCCGCCGGCGCATTGGGGTAAGTGGAGCTGATCTGGTCGGCAAGAAATGCAGCCATGCTGAAGGTCGTTCCGCGGTTGAATTCATCGCGGGGGATGAATTCAGGCTCCCAGCGAACGCCACCTGCCAGTGTCAATCTCTTGCCGGCGTGGTAGGTGTCCTGAATGTACATGCTGGGAACTGGGCCGCGCAGCGCAAGCTGCTGCTCCTTGCTCTGCTGGAAGTTGTTCATGTCTCCCCAAAGGAAGTCCAGGTTGCCGTTCCCGATGGTGTTTCCTCCCAGCGGTCCGCTTCCGCTGAATTCGCCGTTAAAGCTGTAATTCCCGTTGGCCTGGTACGCAGCCACTTCGTTGAAGTGGACCTTGACGAACTCGCCGCCGAGCACCAGCGTGTGATCGCCTTTGATCCAGGTCAGGTCGTCCGAGGCGCCTTCGTCGTCCACGTTGAAGAATCCGTTCGAACACGTGCCGCAGTACGTGTTAAAGGACGAAATTCCGCCCGTAACTTCGAGTTCCAGGTTGGTGGGCACTTCGTCGTACTGAGTGATGCCGAGGCTAACGCCGTTGATGCCGGGTGCCGATTGGCGCAGATCGACGCGCTTGGTGCCGGATGCATGGAAATTGTTGACCAGGTTCGGCCGCCACGTGAATGCCTCGCCGATCACCGCCGTCTGCACCCGCTCATAGTTGCCCGGAGCCTGAGAGGTGACTAGGATTCCTCCGTCGGTGCCCCCTTTGAAGAAGAACGACGGAGCCTGATAGCCGTCGATAAAGTAGCGCGCATACATATTGTTCCGCGGGTTGATGGTGTAATCCACCCGGGTCACAAACTGGTTGTCGAAGGTCTCCGACGGAATTTTAAAGGAGACTTCTCCTGTGCCTGAATCAACGTAATTGGTGGGCATGTAGGCCATCAGGTTGAGAGCCTGCGCGTTGTAACTTGGCTGCGAAGGATACTTGTTCCCCGGTATCGCAGCACCGGTCAAAGGATCGTAGAGTTGCTGGCCGCCTGCCGATGGAGGCGGGTTAGTGACCGACCAGTCACCGGTTAGATTCGCCGGGGTGGGAATATACATGGTCAGGGGGTTGGTCGACTGGTCGGCCTTCAGCCGCTGATATCCCGCGAAGGCAAAGAGTTTGTTCCGCTTGATCGGCCCACCAAATGTACCGCCGAACTGGTTCTGGTGCAGCGTGTCCGGTGTGGTCGAGAAAAAGTTGGTGCCGTCAATATAGTTGTTGCGGATGAACTCAAAAGCGTCGCCGTGGTATTGATTCGTTCCAGAGCGCGTAACCACGTTGACCAGGCCGCCGGAGTGAGTACTGCCGCTCTGCGCGCCCAAAGCCGTCGATTCCACGCTGAACTGGCTCACCGCATCGGGAAACGGGAACGGTAGGTTGCCGTTGCCCATGTACTCGTTTTCGTCGCCACCGTCCAGCTTCCATTCCGTGGTATTGCCCATGCCTCCGGCCACAGACACGGCAATGGTCTGGTAGGAGTACTTGCTGCCCGTGAAGTCTCCGCCGGGCGCGGCGCTCGAGCCGCCGGAGAGGGTGATCAGGGCCGTCATCTGACGGCCGTTGAGCGGCATCTCCTCCACCGTCGACTGATCGATGGTCTGCTTGAACGAGGTGTCTTCGGTCTGCAGCGCCAGGGTGTCGGCATGAACCTCAATTCTGGTGTCTGCAGCGCCGACCTTCAAAACCGGATTGATGGCAATGTTGCTGCCGACTTCAAGAACAATGCCCGTTTGCACATAGGTCTCAAAGCCGGTGGCCTTGGCCTGCAGGTCATACTTGCCGATGTCGATGTTCGGAAACAGGTAGACTCCCGAACTGTCGGTTTGCACCGTGCGTTTTACTCCCGTTGAAACGTCAGTAAGAGTGACCGTCGCGCCCGCAACAATCGCTCCGGTGGGATCTGTGACGGTGCCCTGAATGTTTCCGGCACCAGTA
The DNA here is from genome assembly GCA_030044455.1 of Acidobacteriaceae bacterium. GTDB lineage: Bacteria > Acidobacteriota > Terriglobia > Terriglobales > Acidobacteriaceae > Telmatobacter. Next base: position 8,332 of record JASHVU010000782.1, read on the forward strand.
AGTTGCGCGTGCGACGCACCGGCCGCCAGCAGGAAAGCGATCACCAGGCTGGCCTGACAGGCTGCAAATCGCCTGAATAGGGGGAAGTTCCGGCTCATTGAAGACCTCCAAAAGGTGCACTAACGTGGTCGCAATTATGCATCTCCGGGGAGATTGAAGGCAAGGAAGTTACGATTCTGAAGGAGCAGTCGTCCGATTTGTGAAAGAGCGAACGCTGAGAGGGGAAGTGTCCGGCCGGGAACGTCAAAAATGGTTCCAAGTCCAATGTTCAGTAGGAGGAAGAAATTAATGCCCCGCATCAGAATGAATATAAGCCTGAAACCATGTGAACGTGTCAGCGACCCCTATGGATGGCTGCAATGCTCGGAACCGGAAGCGATGGCTAGAGACAGACGCCGGGCGGCATCGTTGTCAGGAGAAAAAAGTAGTACGCGCTCGAGAGTCTGCGCGGCGGCCGCGGCCTGGCCCAGGCGGCACTGGGCCACGGCAAGATCGATGCCTGCGGCGCTGGCTCCGGGATCATGAGTGAATGCCGTCTGCCACAACGGCAGGGCGGCAGCGAAATCGCCCGCCTGCGCATCGAGAACAGCAAGGTCGCCGGCCGCCGTCTCGTTATAAGGATCTGCCCGCAGCGCTGCCTGATACTCCAACTTTGCCCGCTCGCGGTTCCCGCTCTCCTGCTCGAGAAAACCAAGCTCCATGTGCAGCTCCGTGTCGTTTGCCTGGGCAGAGTCGGAGGATTCGGCCTGGAGCAACAGTCGCATCGCGCGCTCTCCGGCGGGACGATCGCCGCGCAAAGCCAGCTGGGCCCAGGCGATTCCTTCGTCGCGCGCGCTCGGATGGAGGCCGCCAATAGGCTCCAGCTCTTCGGCGCCAAGTGGGTTTGTGAACGGCTTTGAAGCAATCTCGATGCGATGATCGGTCACCTGCTCGTGCGCAATGTCCTCGGTTTCTTCACGGGGCATGTGGCAGGAGGTGCAATCGGGGTCCTGCTCATGATGGCCGGATCGAAGACCGGCATGACAGCCTAGGCAACGGCTCCGGTAATAGCTGACGCGATCGTCCGCGGCCACCGATGCGTGCGGATCGTGACAGGTGGTGCAGGTGAGGCGATCTCCGCTGGCGCGCTTGCAGGCGCTCTCCAACAGCGATTCCCATTGGCTGGTGGCGCGGCCTCCAGGGCCGGCTCTGCGGCCGTTTTCAAAGTAGACCGCATCATCGAAGAGATTGTCGCCGGGCTGAAAGGCTCCCATCTTGCGCCCCAGCTTGACCACGGCCACTTCTCCTTCCAGATGGCATTCGAGACAAACGGAATCGCGGCGGACTGCGTCGAGTTTTGCGGGGTTGAGTATGGGACCTTTTCCATTCTGCGCCAGATGCTCCGACGGATCGCCGTGACAGGACTCGCAGGTGATGCCTCCGCGTGGAAACGGCGGTCCGGCAAAGTGATTTCTCGCATCGGGCAGAGACTCCTTCACGTTGCTCGCATGGCAGTGAAGGCATCCAGGATCGACAGGCAAAGTGAGCGGCATTTCGCGGGTGTCCAGAAAATTGGGAGTCATGTCCCAGATATGCTTTTTCGCGTACCAGTTGATGGGGATTTCGTACCAGTAGCCCTCGCGTTCAAAGAGCCAGGTCCGACCGCGTCTGCCGGAGCCAAGATAAAAAATCAGCAATTGCCTGCCGTTCAGCTCGCGGCCAGGCGCAGCGTTGGGCCGCTGATAGGAGAGCCACACCTGCCCCTGGCTGAGAAAAACGCGGTAGTGTATGCCTGATGTTGCGTGAGTGAAATCGGCGGGGATGAAGCCCTCAGCCGCAGGTCCGCTGGCGTGAGCCATGGGTGTGCGCTTCCAGGAATCGCAGATTTGCTGATGGCATGGCATGCACACAAGGTCGGGATCTTGTGACTGCGCGTCTGACGGTGTGCCGGCGTTCTGCGATGCTGAGCCGGACAGCGCATTGGCGGCCATCCAACAGATTGCCGGCAGCCCGGCAAAAAAAAGCATGAGCGCAGTGAGGCCCGGGGAACTGAAAAAATACCGGCGATTCATCGGGAGCAAAGATACCACGCCATTGCACTTGTCCGTTGGGACCGCACGGGCCGCTCGTGCGCTGTTTTCGACTTTCCGCAGCTACGTGGTAAAGTTCAGAGCTATGGCATTGCGCCCGACAGTGGTCCTGCTTGGCTGCCTGTCGATGTTTGCGCGGGCCGCGGGACCGTTCGGCACGGATCTGAACGGCCACCCGATCGAGCAGATTGCGCCCGCTGGAACGAAAGCGGTGGTGCTGTTTTTTGTCGCGTCGGATTGTCCAATCTCAAACCGTTACATTCCGGAGATCGAACGGTTGGACCGCAAGTTCGCGCCCCAGGGCGTGCGCTTCTGGTGGGTGTATCCAAATCCCGGAGACACGGCAGCGGTGGTCCGCCGTCATGATGAGCAGTTCGATCTTCACGCGGATGCAGTGCTGGACACGGAACAGCGGCTGACGCGCATGGCGCATGTGACGATAACGCCCGAGGTTGCTGTCTTCGTTTCCACAGCGGCAGGGCTCCGCGAACTATACCGGGGACGGATCGACGACCGTTACCTTGCGCTGGGGCAGGAACGGCCCGCGGCGACGAGGCATGATCTTGAGATGGCTATCGGCGCCGTGCTTGACAATGGTCCCGTTCTAAAGCCGGGTGGTCCTGCCGTCGGCTGTTCGATTGTGCCTCGCAATGCGCCATGAGAATTCTGCGCTGCATATCGTTTGCGCTAGTCTGCTGCGTTTTTGTGACCTGGCTGAATTCGCGCCGCGCGATGCGCGCGGCGGAAATTCCTGTAACCTGGAGCCGGCAGATCGCACCCATCGTTTACCAGAATTGCGCCACTTGCCACCACCCCGGAGGCAGCGGACCCTTCAGTCTGCTTACCTATCGCGATGCGTACCGTCGCGGGCCGCAGATGGAGGAGGCCACACAGTCGCGCTATATGCCGCCCTGGCTCCCGGCGCCGGGTTACGGCGATTTTGCGGGTGCACGCCGTCTGAGCGATGAGCAGGTGGCGCTCATTCGCAGGTGGGTGGAGTCGGGAATGCCTGAAGGCGATGCCTCTGCCGCTCCTGAGCCGCCGCACTATGACGCAACCTGGCAGATGGGAAAACCCGATCTGATCCTTACCATCAATCACCCCTACAGGTTGGCCGCGGGGGGAACCGATGTCTTTCGCAACTTCATCCTGCCGTATCCGGACGCGCATACCCATTACATTCGAGCGATGGAGATTCTGCCGAGCGTGCCCCAGGTGGTGCATCACGCCAACGTGCTGATCGATCGCGCTGCTTCTTTGCGACGCCGTTACCCCGCAGACTGGGAGGATGGAATTCCCGGTATGGAATTGGAACTCGATGCGGGCAATACCTTTGATCCCGACAGCCATTTTCTTTTCTGGAAGCCGGACACGCCGGTGCTGGAAGAACCCAAAGGGATGCCTTGGCGGCTCGATGCGGGCAACGATCTCGTTCTCAATATGCACCTGAAACCGAGCGGCAAGCCCGAGACGATCAGCGCGCAGATCGGTTTGTACTTCGCTCCCGAGCCGGCGTCAAAACATCCTATGCTGCTCGAGCTTGAAGATGATCGCGACCTGGATATTCCGGCTGGCGACCGGAACTTTGTAGTGCAGGACGAACTGAAGCTGCCGATTGATGTGGAGGTTTTTGGGATATATCCTCACGCTCACTACCTTGGCAAAGTTCTCGAAGCCTGGGCCATCCTGCCCGATGGCCACAAGCAGTGGCTGATCCGCATTCCCAGTTGGGACATTGATCGCCAGTCGGTTTATCGCTATCGCAATCCAGTTTTCCTGCCACGCGGAGCGGTCCTGCACATGCACTACGTCTATGACAACTCGGCGGACAACTTTCATAATCCGAATACTCCGCCCATTCGCGTGCGGGCAGGTAACCGTTCCGTGGACGAGATGGCGCATCTCTGGATCCAGGTTCTACCGGTCAATGTACCCAAAGGAAGTCCCGATCCGCGATTGCTGCTGGAGCAGGCTTGGATGGAACATCGCGTGGACAGGAATCCTGGAGACTTGATTGCGATGTACAACCTGGCGTCGGCACAGGCCGGGCTTGGACGCTACTCTGAGGCCGCGGATGATTATCGCAATTTGCTGGCCACCCATCCGGACGACGCGCGCTCTCTTAACAGCCTGGGCGCCGCACTTGAAAATGCAGGAGACTGGCAGGGTGCCGAAGAGGCCTTTACGCGAGCGATTGCCGCCGGGCCTGACACCTGCGATGCCCAATTCAACCTGGCGGGTCTGGAGCTGAAACGCAGCAAGTTTGCGCAAGCCGAAGAGCAGTTCCGCACCATGCTGCGCCTGTGCCCCGACGATGCAGAGGCGCACAGCGGGCTGGCGGTGGCGCTCGACGGCGAAGGCAATTCTACGTCCGCACGGGCTGAGTTCGAGAGCGCGCTCGAACTCGATCCCGCCAGCTTTACTGCGCTTTATCATCTGGGAGAAATGGCGATCGCGTCGGGCTCGCCGCAGCGCGCGGTCGATCTGCTCGGCAAAGCTGCCGCCGAGCGCCCTGGCGACGTGGACACTCGCGAGCGGCTGGCCATGGCCTTGGCGCAGTTGGGGCGATCCGGCGATGCGCTCACCCAACTGCGCGAAGCGGTGCGTCTCTCGCCCAACGACGCGAACCCGCACGCGCTGCTTTCACAGGTTTTGGCGAGCGCCGGCAAGTTGCAGCCGGCGATTGAAGAACAGTATCAGGCGCTCGATTTGCAGCCAAACGATGCCGATGGCTGGAACAACCTGGGCGTGCTGGAGGCACGCATCGGTAAGACGTCCGAGGCGCGCGCGGATTTCCAACGCGCCTTGCAGCTCGCACCCAATCATGCGCAGGCGCGCGCCAATCTGACCCGGCTTTCCCAGCAATGATCCTGGATTGTGTTAATATTCGACACTGTTTCGTCGGTCCACGAGTAATGCAGCTACATCTTAATTAACTTCGGTCGAGTCCATTAAAATGAAACCCCATGCGCCTCTTGCGTCGCTTGTCGCCCTGAGCCTGGGGCAGACTCTGCTTCCCGGCCAGAGTCCGCCGGCTTTGCCCGCGGTGCCGGCCTTTGCGCTGGAACAGGGAGCAGCCCTGCACATTGTGCGAGAGGTTGACCCTGAGCGTCCCTTCTCAGTAATCGGGCCGCGCGGCGCGCTGCTGGGCAGACAGGATGGCAGCTTTGAGGCGTGGCTCTTTCCCTGGAAAATCTTGAGCAACATGCGCATCCGGGCCGAGATGCAGAATTACCCGGTGCCCATCGACGTGAATCAGTACGCCGGATCGATCGATGTGACGCCCAGCGCAACCATCCTCACTTACACCCACGCCAATTTCACGATCCGGCAGATCATGTTTGCGCCCCGACAGCCGCAGCAAGGATCGGGCGTGATCGTTCTTTATCAGATCGAAGCCATACGGCCGATGACGCTCACCTTCAGCTTTACGCCGCAGATGCAGCGAATGTGGCCTGCGTCATCTGACCCTCAGACTTCTCCGGAGTGGGTGCCGACGCAAACAGGTTTGGGCAATGCGTCGTCGGGTTTTTATGTTCTGCACGAGAACTTCCCCGATCATGCCGCGGCGCTCGCCATACCCACCGCCGAACCGGGTATCCTTCCGCCGTATCAGGAACGCCCACAGGTTTGGCCGCTGGAGTTCGTGCTGCATTTCGATCCTGCGAGAGACGCGAATACGTTCTTTCCCCTGCTCATCACCAGGGCAGACACGCAGCAGGCCTCGACGCGCGAAGCGCTGGCACACAGCCTGGCTGAACTCGACGCCGTGATTCCCACTCTCTATGCGGACAACGCGAAGTACTTTCACGATCTTCTCGCCAAGCATACGAGCATCGAAACGCCCGACAGCGATTTGAATGCGGCTTTTTCCTGGGCAATCGCCGCTATCGATCAGCTTCGCGTAGAGACTCCGGAGCGCGACGGCATGGCGCTGACCGCGGGCTTTGTCGGATCCGGCGACTCCACGCGACCCGGCTTTGGATGGTTCTTCGGCCGTGACGCGCTGTGGACGCTCTACGCCGTCAATAGCTACGGCGACTTCGGGACATCCAGGCAGGAAATTGATTTTTTGCTGGCTCATCAACGCGCCGACGGCAAAATCATGCACGAGTACGCGCAGACTGCAAATCTCGTCGACTGGCAGTCGCTGCCCTATGAGTATGCCGCGGCCGATTCCACGCCGCTGCTGCTGATGGCGGTGAATGACTATCTGAAGATCAGCGGCGACGCCGATTTCGTGCGCTCGCATTGGGCCGCGTTCCAGCGCGCCTGGGATTTCGAAACATCGCATGTTTCAAGTGACGGCATCTACAACAACACCCAGGGCACAGGGTGGGTAGAAAACTGGTTTCCCTCGCTGCCGTATCAGGAAATCTATCTCGCGTCGCTCGATGAGCAGGCCAGTCTCGCGTTTGCAAATCTTGCGCGCACCTGTGACCATGCCGACCTGGCGGATGGTGCCAACGCCCGTGCCGCCCGCATCGGGCAGGCAATTGAGAAGGAGTATTCCGATCCCGCCTCCGGTTTCTACGCTTTCAGTATCGATCCACACGGCGTGCCCGACAATACGCCGTCGATCTTCCCGGCGGTTGCGTGGTGGGACGGCAGCTTTGCGCTCGATCACCCTGAAGGCATGATGCAGCGCTGGGCGTCAAGCGAGTTTTCGACCGACTGGGGCACGCGGGACATCAGTGATCAAGTCAGCTTTTACGATCCCATCAGTTATCACCAGGGAAGCGTGTGGCCGCTTTACACGGGCTGGGTTTCACTTGCTGAGTACCGCGCCGGCCGGCCGCTCTCAGGTTACGCTCACTTGATGCAGACTGCCGACTTGTCCTGGTCGCAGGACCTCGGCTCGGTCACCGAACTGCTCTCCGGGCAGTTCTTTCAGACTCTGGGGCGCAGCACGGCGCATCAGCTCTGGTCTTCGGCCATGGTGATCTCGCCCGTTCTCCGCGGCCTTTTCGGTCTGGAGTGGAATGCCGCAACTCAAACGTTGACGGTGAATCCCCATCTGCCCGCTGACTGGGTCAGCTCAACCATTCGCCGCATTCCCCTGGGCAGGTCCTCCGTCGATCTCACTTTCACCCGGCAAGGGCAGAAACTGTTGGTTGAAGCCGGTGGATTCGGCGCTTCCGCGCTGCATCTTGCCACCGCTGCTGCCGGTGCAAAACTGAGCGGAAGCACGCTCGAAATTCCGCTGCCCGCGGTCGAGGTAGCATGGTCGCATCGTCTTCCGGATTTTGGCGCCAAAACAGAGCAGCTGAAAGT
>JASHVU010000783.1 GCA_030044455.1 Acidobacteriaceae bacterium
GGCGGCGAGCCGTTGCTTCAACTCAATGCACCTCTGATCGAAGCCTTCCATGCGCGCGGATTTGAGATCGCCGTCGAGACCAACGGCACAATCGCCGCGCCTGCGGGCCTTGACTGGATCTGCGTAAGCCCCAAGGCCGGCGCGCCGCTGGTTCAAACCTCCGGCGACGAATTGAAGCTGGTTTATCCGCAGCCGGACGCCGAGCCGGAGCGATTCGAGGCACTCAACTTCCGCCACTTCTTTCTGCAGCCGATGGATGGCGCGGCGCGTGAGGCCAATACAAAGCTCACACTCGAATACTGCCTGGCCCATCCCCGTTGGCGCATAAGTTTACAAACTCACAAGCTGCTTGGCATTCCTTAAAAGCAGTTAGAAGCCAATGGCCGATAGTGAGTAGCGACACTGGCTATTAGCTATTTGCTACTGGCTGTCTTTCGCTCTTCCGCTTCCTCGAGCCAACCACGCTTCAGCGTCTCTATGGGAATGCTGGAGAGGTACGGCTTCACGTCGAGCACCGGCGTGCCGTCGAGCATGTCTACGCCTCGAACGCGCAGAGTCGCGCCGTCGCGGCCAAGCAACTCAACAACCGTGAGTGCAATGGGATTCGGCCTTCGCGGCGAGCGCGTGGCAAAGACACCATGCGGGCGACCCTCGTCCGCAGGTGGCGTGGCAACCAGGTCGTAATCCGTCGCGCGGTCAAAGATCCACAGCACATAGAGGTGCGAGAAACCCTCAATGTCTTTGAGTCCCGGCTCAAACTCGCGCAGAAATTCGATTGCGCCCTCGGCCTTGTGTTCTGCGCCGAGGCCCTTGGGGATCTTGGATGTCTCGTTGAATGGGCTGCGGATATAGGCGATTGTCTGCGGAGTGAACATGGAAACATCGTAACCCGCGTGAATCGGGATTCGAATTGAAATGGAAATGCACGGGCGAGGTCGCCCGCGCGACAACCGCGCTACCACCCCAACGATTACAAATCATTCGTTAAGGGCCCCGTGGAGCGCGGCGCTACAAATTGCCTTTGTTCATTTCGCCGGCCAGATATTCTGATGCCCGCATTGAGAGCGACAGAATTGTCATGGTCGGGTTTTGCCAGCCGCCGCTCGTGAAGCAGGCCCCATCCACCACAAACAGGTTCTTGTGGTCGTGGCTCTGGTTCCACTTGTTCAGCACGCTTTTTTTCGGGTCCTCACCCATGCGGCAGGTGCCGATCTCGTGAATACTGTAGCCAGGTGGATTCGGCACTTCATTTTTTGAAAGCACCTCGAACCCCGCGGCCTCGCAGAGCTCCGAAGCCACATCCACGGCATCTTTCGCCATGTTGAATTCGTTGTCGGTGTACTTCGTGTCCACATGCAGCACGGGAATGTCCCACGCGTCCACTTTGTCTTTATCGATGCGCACGTGGTTCTCGTAGCGGCCGAGCACCTCACCCATGATGGTCATCACGAATCCGCTGCCGTAGTACTCCTCCATCTTCTTATCGAGTTCCGCGCCGTAGGCAGCAAAGTTTCGCGCACCGAGGGGGCCGGTCATGCTGGTGGTGTTGAACGCGTAGCCGCGCAGAAACTTGTCGCTTTTGGTGTCGATATTGCGGAAGCGGGGCACAATTGCGCTGCCGCCCATGATACCCTCGCCCTTGCGATTGCGCGCCTCGGGCACCGAAGCTACAACGCCCGCGCCGTAGATCTGGTCAGTCAAATAGTGGCCCAGCACGCCGCTCGAATTGGCAAGACCGGAGTTGAGCAGCAGCCGCGTGCTCTCAAGCGTGCCCGCGGCCAGCACCACCACGCGGGCCTTCACGCTCATCTCGCGGCGCGTAATTCGGTCGACAAAGTTGCACCCATCGGGCAGCCCGCTATTCTTGTCTACCGTAATTTCGCGGACGACTGCATTGGCAATCGAAGTCAGATTTCCCGTCTTCTCCGCGTCCGGCAGCAGCAGATTGACCGAGCTGGCCAGGCCGTTGTAGCCCAAGGCGCGGCGCTGCTTGCACACAGGTATGTTGCGCGGTCTAGCGGCGTTGATAAATCGCTGCATTGACGGCGTCCAGGGATCGTTGTCGAGAATGAAGGCGCCATCGGGCATCTGCGGCGGCCCGTCGAGCGCGCCCGCGACGCGAAAGATTCGCTCCACGCGCGAGTAGTAAGGCGCAAGATCGGCATAGCTAATCGGCCAGTCTTCGCCGAAGCCGTCATGCGACTTCGACTTGAGTTCGTAGTCGCTGAGCCGGAACGACTGACGCGACCAGAAGAGCGAGCGCCCGCCGAAAAGGCGCACGCGCACCCAGTTGTAGGGCTGGCCGGGCTCAAAGGTGTATGGAACCTCCTGCTCGTCGACCCACACATTGGCGTTGAACTCATTCGCCTGAAAAACGTGCTCGACTCGGCCCGGAGGCCTGAATCCACGATAGGGCAGGTCGCTCGCCGGCAGTCGCTCGGCATCGCGGTCGATGTCGGCCACCGGTCCGGCGTTCAGCATCAGGCAGCGCGCACCGGCCTCAGTGAGGATTTTTGCGGCCATGCCACCGGAATGGCCCGACCCGATAATCAGTACATCGTGAATTTCATTTGTCATGATTCGATTTGCGACCCGATTGTTTAGTGGTCCGATTCGTCAATGTTGTTGGGCGACGCCCGAAGGCGAGTTGCAAGCGAAGCTAACGCCGATAAACCGGCA
>JASHVU010000784.1 GCA_030044455.1 Acidobacteriaceae bacterium
CTGCAATCGAGTCGCTGCGCAAGGTCCAGAGGGCCTGGGGCGATACACCCGAACTATCGAAAGCAGTGGCTGGGATCGAGTCCCGTCGCACTCAACTGGCCAATGAGGCAGTCGCCCGATCCATCGAGTCCGCCCGCGCGGCGTTGCTCGAAAGCGACACCACCGGCGCGATCGAGGCGTTGAAGGCCAGCGCCCAGTGGTTCGAGTTTGCCGACGCGTCGCAGCAGAGCGACTGGAAACGCCTCAATGCCGAAGCCGGTAAGCCCGTAGTGAAGCGCGTCACCGGTTCCGTTCCCACGCTCAGCGCCCCCGGCGGGATCGAAGTCAAGGGCCCGCGCAATAAGCTTCTCATCCCATCGCTCGCTGGGGGCCTGCTCCTCATCGCAGCCGTGGGAGCGGGCTTGTGGTTCCATTCCCAATCCACCAAATCGGTTCCGCCCACCGTGGTCATCAAAACGGTCCCCGTAGGACCGGCCGCGCCGCCTGCGGGCACCTTGCTTGTGGAGGGCAGCGCCGACAAGGGGAGCGCAGATAACGCCAATGTCTTTGTCGACGGCGTGCAGAAAGGATTTACCCTCGCCGACGGCAGCCTCAACCTCCCACTTGACCCCGGTAAGCATTCCATCAAGATCAGCAAGCCTGGTTATGCCGACCTTCCCGCCATCCCGGTGACGATCGTCGCCAGCCAGAAGGCCACTCTTCCCTTCAAGCTTACGCAGACAGCCGCCGCAGTTGCCCAGGCGCCGATGGCGTATTTGACCATCCAGTCCACCCCCGGAGCAGCGGTGAGCATCGACAACGCACAGCAGGGCGTTACCGATGGGCACGGCATTTTCGTTGTGCCGGTCAAGCCCGGCAGTCGCACACTGGGCATCAGCCTCAATGGCTATCAGTCCTATTCTCAGACCTTCAACCTGAAGAACGGCGACCACGAAAATGTGTTGGCAACTTTGACAGCGATTCCCAAGGCTGTCGCCCCCACGCCGGCTCCCGCACAGCCCGTCTACGCGCTGTTTTCAGCATCGGTCACTACCATCCAGCAGGGCCAGTCGACCACGCTGAACTGGCAGACTGCCAATGCGTCGGAAGTCTCAATTGACAATGGCATCGGCACGGTCAGCGCATCGGGGCAGCGGGAAGTGAGTCCGAGCGGCAATACAACTTACCAGCTTACCGCCAGCGGAAACGGCGGAACGCAACAGAAAACGGTGAACATTGTCGTCGAGCCCAAGGCGGCGCCCGCTCCCGAGCCGGCTCCGGTCGCGCCCCAGCCCGTGGACCAGACGGCGCTGGTGCAAATGGTGGTCAACAGTTTCAATTCCGCACTAAGCTCCCACAACATATCGGGGATGCAAGCTGTATGGCCAGGCATGTCACCGCAGGATGCAAAAAAGTGGGCGAGTTTCTTCAAGAGCGTTCCTAACGCAAAACTGACGCAGAGCTGCCTTCCTGCCGCCCTGGTGTTCGCTGGTGACACGGCTTCCTGGTCCTGCTCCTTGTCGACCGTTATCCCCGGCGCCTCGCCTCAGCCGCCTCATGGATTCAGATTCTCGCTTGCCAAGAAAAACGGGAACTGGATCGTTATGGATTGGCGGTAATCGAACCCATTGCGGCTGCCTGAGACCTCTTTGTAGAGTCTTCCAACATGACGTGGGCCAAATGCCATGCAATCACGCCGCCGGGGCCCGGCCAGATCGTACCCACTACGCCCCGTCAATTGCACACTCTTTCGGAAAATGTCCTGGCCTGATCCGGTGAGAGCCCCCTACGCAAAACCGAGAGCCTGAATTCTTCTATAAAAGTCTGCTTGACATCTTTTTATAAAAAGTCTGCTTGACGTTTCTATTTTGCAGCCCTAGAATGGGCCAGAATTTAGCTGCAATCGAATCTTCGAACCGGGCCGATCAAGACCGTCAACATCCCTTGCTTGGGGCGAGGGTAATAAACAACGGATTCGTTACGTGCAGCTTTCCCGGGGGTTATTCTTTCAGATTTTCAGGATCGCATTTCCCATACACTACAAGCGATCCATCGGCTAACACTATTTGGGCTAATACAGTTCCGTTTGCTTCCGGCTTACCGCGATCCCGGTGGTGGTTTCTGGCCTCTGCCAGCGACCTTGCGCCGGCACGGTAATTTGAGAAAACACCCCGAGCCCACAACTTCGCAGTTTTGGAGGGTTGACATGGTGCGCAGAGTCAATGTGTCGTCGCTGACTTGGGCCCTTTTCCCTGTGCTTTGCCTGACTTTGTGCTCTTGGCCGGCCCATGGGCAGTCTTCAGAGCTGCTTTTGCCGCGTACGGTCAATCACCCCGGATTCATCGTGGCGCCCTCCATCGCGCTCTATGCTTCGCCCACCAGCGTGGCGGTCGGGGATGTCAACGGCGACGGCAAACCCGACCTCGTCATCACCACGAAGAATTCCGGCAAGGTCACTGTACTGCTGGGAGACGGTAATGGCGGCTTTGGGGCGGCTGTCGAGTATCCCGCCGGAAACAACCCAGGCAACGCTCTGCTCGCCGACCTTAACCGAGACGGCAAACTCGATCTCGTCGTTACAGACAGCGCGACTGGCGCCGTCGATGTCCTGCTTGGAAACGGCGACGGAACCTTCCAAAAACCGGCCTCCTATGCAGCCATTTCAAATCCGGTTGCCTTGACCGTAGGAAATTTCCAGGGCAAAGGCAAGATTGACCTGGCTGTGGCTGCGGCGTCAGGAGTGGCGGTTCTGCTTAATGACGGATCCGGCCATTTCCTGGGCGCGACGCAACTTGCCATCGACGGCGAACCGCGCTCGCTGACCGCGGCCGATCTCACCGGCTCAGACCATGACGATCTCATCGTTGGAACTCAGGAAGGATCGCTTGACGTATTGCTCGCCGACGGAGCCGGAAGTTTCCACCCGCTGTCAGCGTTACAGGTTGCCCCTGGTCCATTGTCCGCGGTTCTGGCGGCCGATTTTAGCGGCAACGGGAAATTCGATCTGGCAGTCGCCCAGGCCAATTCCAATACCGTCACTGTGCTCACCGGTCGCGGCGACGGCACCTTTCAACTGAGTGGCGTCTATACCGTTGACAACGGTCCCGTCAGCCTGATCGCCGCCGACATGAACGGCGACGGCAAAACCGATCTGATCGCCACCAACCAGACGGCGAATACCTTGAGTGTGCTGCTGGGGAACGGCGATGGCACATTTCGGCCCGCGCTCAACTTCGTTCCCGGCAACTCCCCTGTAGCAGCCGCGGCCGGTGACTTCAACGGCGACGGCCACGTCGATCTGGCGATCGTGAACTCCGCAGACAGCACCATCAGCTTGCTGTTGGGGAGAGGCGACGGAACGCTGGTGTCGTCGCGCGACTATCGTGCGGATCTTGAGAGCAAAGCGATTGCTGCAGGCGACCTGAATGGAGACGGCCGGCAGGATCTGGTGGTGATAAATGCCTGCGGCAGCGACTCGACCTGCGCGAGCGTTGGCACCGCGACCGTTTTCCTGGCCAACCCTGACGGCACATACAGTGCGGCATCGACAATTCCTCTGGGCTATGGTCCCGTCGCAGTCTCACTCGCCGATCTCACCGGCGACAAGAAGCTTGACCTGCTCACCCTTAACCGCAACGACAAGACTCTCGTCGTGATGCCCGGGAACGGCGATGGCACATTCGGCAAGCCTCAGTCCTACACGCTCACCGGAAATCCTCGTGCGCTCTTTGTCGCAGACTTCAACGGTGACGGCCATCCCGATGTGGCCATCGCCACAGATTGCGGAGAGACAACCTGCACGCAGCCAGGCAACGTCGAGGTGTGGCTCGGCCGCGGCGACGGAACCCTGGCGCAGTCGAGCAACTACGCGGTGGGATATTCCCCGGTATCGATAGCCGCCGGCGATCTGCGCGGCACCAGCCATCTCGATCTGCTCGTCGCCAATGCCTGCGGCAGCGACAGTTCCTGCAAGTCGAATGGCACCGCAACTCTTCTGACCGGAGACGGCACAGGTAAATTCACCGCATCTGGCGAAATCTCGCTTGGTGCATCGCCTTCGTCGATTGCGGTGACAAAACTGGGCAACAGCGGGCTTGACCTTGTCGTCGCTGAGCGCGGCAGCAATCAGATTGCCGTGATGCATTCCAACGGTAACGGCAGCTTCGGCGCGCCGGCCACCTACGCAGTAGGCAAGGCTCCGTCAGCGCTTACGGTCGCTGACTTGAACGGCGACGGCCACCAGGATGTTGCGGTTGCCAACTTCCAGTCCTCAACAGTAAGCGTGCTTTATGGAACCGGCGGCGGAACCCTGCAATCGGCAACCTCATACACGGTCGGCACGGGTCCTGAAGCGCTTGTGGCTGTGCCGGGCAAGAACGGCAAGTCGGGTCTGATTACGGCAGATGGCAACAGCGGCGCCACACCGATGGGCTCTGGAATTACCGCGATGGGCGGTTCCGACCCCGGCACTGGAACGACGACAGTTACGATCACGAGCACCACAATCTCCAGCGGAACGGTCGATCAGGCCGCAACCGTCACAGCGAACGTCAACCCCTTCGCGACCCCATCGGGGAATCTGGCCTTTGCCATCGATCAGAGTGCCGCCGGGGATGGTTCCGGTCCGTATGACTATTTCGCCGATTGCGGCGGTGCGGCCGGACTGAGCATCAACTCGAACGGCGATGCCACCTGCACCACCCAACTTTTGACAGCGGGCAGCCCGAACGTTGTTGCTCAATACCTTGGCGATGCAACTTATGCCGTCACCCACTCCACTGACCAGGCCGAGACTGTTGCAGCGGCCAACTCCACGGTAACGGTTGTTACGCCAACGACCACCGGAACAGTCGACCAGCCCGTGACTTTGACGGCTACGGTCACGCCGAATCCGGCCATTACGCCTACTGGTGATCAGCAGATCATTGGATTTGCAGGAACCGTATCCTTCATGAGCGGTGGGAACGCGATCTCCTGCTCAGCTCCGGCAACCGTGACCCTGGATTCTCCCGCCGATGGCGCGGGCACGGCTTCGTGCACCACATCGGGCCTCGCGGCCGGTGCAGACGCAATCACTGCAAAGTACGAGAATACCGGCGACACTAACTACAAAGCCAGCCCGGTGAGCTCTCCGGCCGTCACCCAGAACATGAATAAAGCACCGACTACCGTAGGGCTACCCGCCTTGGTTTCGCCTGCCTCACCAACGGTCGACCAGATCATCACCGTGAGCGCAACCGTCTCTCCGCAGACCGGCTCGGTGAGCGTGCCGTTCTCGGGCAACATGGAATTCCTCAATGGCAGCACCCCGATAACCGGATGCACGGCGATTGCCGTCAACACCACCACCGGCGTGGCTCAATGTGCGATCGCAACAGGGCTGGCGCCAAACACCTATTCCATTAAAGCCCAATACAACGTCG
>JASHVU010000785.1 GCA_030044455.1 Acidobacteriaceae bacterium
GCGGGCGGGAGAACCTATATGTGTGCTTTCCCAGGTCCTAAAATCGAGACCCCGGGCACCCGGGATTTCATCGTGACCTATTTTGCTCGGGAAGCGTCAAAGCTGCAGGGATAACATCTAACCACCATCTCATGCGGAATCCTTTGCCAGCCATGTGTCCAACTGCATTCCGCCGCGCGCTCCTCGCCGCTTGCGTCGGCCTTTCAACTCCGGCGATCGCGAACGCGCAAAACTCCGCCCCATCCCCGGCGCTCGCCACTCCCGCCTTTTCCGTCGCCACCATCAAACCCTCCGATCCCGAAAGAACCGAAAGCAGTATGGGCTTCAATGCAGGCGGGTCGCTGCAGGTAAGGGCGGTAACGCTGAAGGAATTGATTCAGCTCGCCTATAACCTCGGTTACCTCGGAGTTGACCAGCGCCTGGTCGGCGGCCCGAAGTGGATTGGTACCACGCGTTTCGACATCGATGCCAAGTGCGATGACAAATGCGCGAGCTTCTCTGGGAATGCGCCGACGAAGGAGCAAATGGCAACCGAGCAGGCCATGATGCGCGCCCTCATGGCCGACAGATTCAGTTTGCGCCTGCATCACGAGTCACGCGAGCTTTCAGTTCTGGCATTGGTCGCGGCTCACGGGGGACCCAGGTTGACGGCTTCACCATCCAATGAACCTGAGGACCCCTTCGGCCCCGATGGCCCTCCCGGAAACTGGGCTGCCAAGGGCGTTTCGATGGAGGAACTGGCCTCGAATCTTTCTCAACTCTCGGATGTCGATGGCCGCATCGTTGTGGACAAAACGGACCTGAAGGGCAAGTTCGACTTCACGCTCACGTGGACCCCGGACACACCGGCCACCACCCAGCCGGGCGTCGACAGCGGCCTCAAACCGGATCCCACCGCGCCGTCGCTGATCACCGCACTCGACGAGCAACTCGGCCTGAAGCTCGAACCCTCCCGCCAGCCCGTGGACGTAATCGTCATCGACTCCGTTGAGATGCCTTCGGCAAACTGAGTCTTTCCGCACGCCTCTCACTCATTCGCGACAAAACTGACCCCTGATCCCTGATCTCTGAGCGCTTTCCTATTTTCTCCTTGACAGCTTAGGAGAAGCGCGCTACTCTCCTTATCAACTTAGGGAAGACCCATGAGGTTGGGAAGCCTCCCCTCAGGGACTAAAGTCCGCTTGGTTTGGAGCGGCATACGGCACGGCTGAAGCCGAGCCCTTTTAAAACTTCACGTTATTCAGAGACTTCTCAGGAGAAAAAATGCCCGACCAGGCCCAGCTTCTTCCCGGCACTCTCGATCTGCTCATCCTTAAAGCCGTATCGCTCGGCCCTCTGCACGGCTACGGCGTGCTGCTGCGCATCGCCCAGATCACCGGCTCTGCGCTGCTCATCGAGCAGGGCGCGCTCTATCCGGCGCTCTTCCGTCTCGTCCGCCAGGGGCTTCTCAAGGCCAGTTGGGGGGTAAGCGAGAATAACCGCCGCGCCAAGTTCTACGAGCTGACCGCCGCCGGTCGCAAGCGCTTCCGCGAAGAGACTGAAGGATGGAACCGGGTGGCCGCTGCCATGGCGTCGGCCCTTGGCGCAACAGCGGAGCAGATATGAATCCGATGGCATTTCTCCGATCTCTGACCAGCAGAGCGAAGCATCGCGATGGCTCCGCAGGCGAAATCGACGAAGAACTACGCTCGCACATCGCGCATCGCGCCGATGACCTGGTGCGCGGCGGAATGGACCGCGCTCGAGCTGAGCGCCAGGCCCGCGTTGAATTCGGCGGACTCGAGCACTACAAGGAAGAAAGCCACCAGGCGTTCAGCGGAAGCCTCTTCGACGGGGTTGCCGGTGACGTGGTCTTCGCCATTAGGGTTCTGCGCAAATCGCCCGGGTTCGTGGTATCGGCAGTTTTCGCACTGGCGCTGGCCATCGGCGCCAATGCCGTTGTCTTCGGCGTGCTCGATGCGCTGGTGTTTCAAACGATCAAGGTGCCCAATGCGAAGAACCTTTACGGCACGCAATTTGGCATCGATATGGAGTTTCAGTCGTACCCGAGCTTTCTCGATCTCCGGCAACGCAACCACAGCTTCGAAGATCTCGCCGCTTTCAACATGATGATTGGGACAGCAATCGACACCGGCAGGGATCCCAGGGCGGCGAACGGGTACTCGACCACGGGCAATTACTTTGCGGTGCTGAATCAGCAGCCCTATCTCGGCCGCTTCTACACCGAGTCCGAGGTGCACGGCGAGGGCAGCGCGCCTTACGTTGTGCTCGCGTACAACTACTGGCACACGCGCTTCCAGGATGACCGCAACGTAATTGGGCGAACGGTGCTGGTGGACAGGCATCCCTTCACTGTGCTGGGCGTGTCGGCGCCGGAGTTCGCCGGGACCCTGATGTTTGTTGCGCCGGATTTCTTTGTTCCGGTCGTGGAACAGGAAACCCTGGGTGGCAACCCGATAACCGATCGCAGCAATACCGCAACGCTTTTTGAAACGTTCGGGCACTTGAAGCCGGGCGTGACGGCGCAGATGGCTGAGGCAGATGCGAACCGCATCGCGGCAGAATTGGCGAAGGCCTACCCCAAGGAATTTCCGGGCAAGCGCGTGACGATTTCGCGCACGGGGCTTACCGCATTCAGCGGACCTGTACGCGGTTTCATGGCCGCCCTGATGGCGCTGGCCGGAATGATCCTGCTGGCTGCGTGCGCGAACCTGGGCGGACTCTTCTCAGCCCACACGTCGAGCCGCGCAAAAGAAGTAGCGTTGCGGCTCGCACTGGGTTCGACGCGGCGGCGGATTCTGCGGCAACTGATGATTGAAGCCATGCTGCTGGCGCTCCTGGGGGGAACGCTCGGCGTGCTGGGCGGAATGCCGCTCTTGCAAAAGCTGAGCACCTGGCATCCGTTCGCCGGCGCTCCGCTTCATATCCCGGTCACCGTGGACGCGCGCATCTATGGCGTCGCACTGGTGCTTGCACTGGCCAGCGGGTTGCTGTTCTCAATTGTGCCGGTGCGGCTGGTGATGCAGGCGAATCCGTATCAGGTGGTAAAAGCAGGGACGACCGGAAATGTGGGCCGGCGAGTGACCGTGCGCGAAGTCCTACTGGTGGCGCAGATTGCCATTTGCGCGATGCTGGTGACGGCGTCGTTGGTGGCGGTACGCGCGTTGGAGCGCAGCGTGACGGCGAGCTTCGGCTTTGAGCCGCGCAACATAATGCTTGCTGGATGCAACCTGGCTACGGGTGGTTATAAGAGCGAGCAGTTTCTCGAGTTCAACCGCAGTGCGATTAACGCATTGCAACAGATACCGGGTGTTGAAGCTGTGGGCTCGGTCGATAACTTTCCGCCGCTGGTCTACACTGCCGCGTTTCGCGAAAATGTATTCACCGAACAGACCCACGATCTTGCCTTGTCGCACGTGGCAATCTCGCCGTTCAGGTACAACATTTCGCCTGGATACCTGAAAGCCGCCGGCACAACCCTGCTCGCGGGCCGCGACTTTACCTGGCATGACGATAAGGTTTCACCGGTTCCGGCGCTGGCCAACCGCCAGTTTGCGGTGCGCATGTTCGGCAGCATCAACGGCGCATTGGGCAGGCACTTCCGCCTCAGCGATGGAACCCTGACTGGGATCGTGGGTGTCATCGAGGATGGCAAGTATCTTTCGCTGACCGAGGACCAGGAACCGGCCATCATGATGCCGTCGATGCTCTACAAAGTTCCGCAGAGCTACTTTGTCGTGCGTTCGTCGCGCGATCCTGAACAGCTGCAAGCGGACATTCGCGCGAAAATCCGAAAGCTTGATGCGGGTTTGCCGGTCGACATCCAGAGCTGGAACCAAATGCTTGAAGTGGTGCAGTTCCCTGCCAAGGTGGCAACCATGGCGCTGGGCTCATTGGGCATGATGGGCGCGATGCTTTCGATTACCGGCATCTTCGGCATGGCGGCCTACTCGGTGAGCATGCGGCTCAAGGAATTGGGTATACGCATGGCTCTTGGCGCGAGAAGAATCGAGGTGCTTGAGAGCGCTCTGGGCCGCGCCGTCAGACTGCTTGCCGTTGGCTCGGCCGCGGGGCTGCTCCTCGGTCTGCTGGCCGGCCGTATGCTCGCCTTCATCGTCTATCAGGCCACGCCCTACGACCCGCTGGTGCTCTCCGGAGCCGTATTGGCAATGGCGCTGCTGGGTCTTGTCGCCACCTGGATTCCGGCACAGCGCGCACTGGCGGTCAATCCGCTCATCCTGCTGCGGGAGGAGTAATGCCGGTGACGAAGATTTCGAAGATGGGAATGCAGGTCTTTGTCATGGTGCAGGCCTGCTTTGCAAGACCGGAGGAAATATGAACCTCAAGGCCTTTCTCCGTTCGCTTCATCGCCCGCTGTTGGGTCGTGGCGGCGCCGCCGGCGAAATCGACGAAGAACTACGCTCGCACATCGCGCATCGCGCCGATGACCTTGTCCGCGGCGGCCTCGACCGCGCCCGCGCTGAACGCCAGGCCCGCGTTGAATTCGGTGGACTCGAGCACTACAAGGAGGAAGGCCACGCAGCGCTGGGCGGCGACTCGTTCCGCATCCTGCTCCAGGACTTGCGATACAGCATCCGCGTGCTGCGCAAATCGCCGGGATTCACGTGCGCCGCAATTCTCACGTTGGCGCTTGCCATCGGCGCCAACGCACTGGTCTTCGGCGTATTGAACGCGCTCATTCTGCGGCCGCTCAAAGTTCCGCATCCGCAGAGCCTGTACACGCTTGAGCGCGGCGGCTTCAAGGACCAGTCAGCTTCCTATCCCGACTTTCTCGACCTGCGCCGGCGCAATCGAACTTTTGATGACCTCACCGCATACATCCTCGCTCCCGTGGGGCTCGACTCCGGGAAAGAGGCGTTGCAACCCTGGGGCTACGAGGTCACAGGCAACTACTT
>JASHVU010000786.1 GCA_030044455.1 Acidobacteriaceae bacterium
AGTACGCCTATCCCTTTCGTGTGCGGCGCTATGCGTATCGATACGGCTCGGGCGGCGATGGCAAGTTTCGTGGTGGCGACGGATTGATTCGCGAGGTTGAGCTGCTGGCTGACGCGGAGATGACGCTGCTGGCCGAACGCAGGCGATTCAGGCCCTACGGATTATCGGGCGGCACGGACGGTGCAGCAGGACGGGCATTTTTGTCGCGCGCGGCAAACGGCGAAACCGAAGAGTTGCCGGGAAAATGCAGCCGGCAGATGAAAAAAGGTGATGTGCTGCGCGTCGAGACGCCGGGCGGGGGTGGATGGGGCAGGTAGCGAGTCAGCCAGTCGGCGAGCGGGCGCGGTCCCGCATTTCCAACAGGAATCTCGCCGAGCAACACCTGCGAAGGCGCCGATCGTTCATAATAGATGCAATATATAGAGCCGCAGCGCGGCCCGCACGCGTTCTACTCGCAACACCCCTTCGCTCTCCAGCTGACTTGCTTCCTGCCTTGGAACGAATTCACGAGTCAAAGCAGGAATGTCATGTATCTGTGGACAGAATTTGAAGGCGCTACTATCGATAGCGCCTTTGCCCTCACTAAATTGCTGCAGACCGAAGGGCGCAGCGCATTCTTCTCCACTTTCAACGCGAGTGGCGAGCCAGTCTTGATTCGAATAATCGAATGCCACTTTGACGAGGACGAGATCCTGGCACGGTGGCGCGGCGTTCAGGCCCTCGGCCATCCCAGCTTCCTTCGCATCGACCGCTTCGGCCAGTTCCTCGTCGAGGGCGATGACAATATCACCGCCGTTTACGTGGTGTTTGAGCGCGTCGACGCGAACCTGGGCGAAGTGCTGGAACGGGGACGCCTTTCCACCGCTGACGCCACCCAGATCGGTCTTAGTGTCTGTTCGGCTCTTGAAGCTCTGCACATCAATGGATTCGTCCACGAGCACGTCGAGACACGGAACATCTACGCGGTGGGCGACAATGTGAAGCTGCGCAGTGATTGCATTCGCGAAAGCCCGGAAGGCGAGGCAGGCATGGAGGCGCGCCGGCACGATGTCCATGCTCTCGCGACCGTTCTCATGCAGGTGCTGCTCGGCACGGCCAACAGCGCGTCGGCGCCGTACCAGCCTTCGTTGCCGGCGCCGTTCGACGACATTGTCCGCTACGGCATGAACGGAAGCTGGGGACTCGCCGAGATCAAATTGGCGCTTGGCCGGCGTGATCTTCCCAATGCCAAACCGCAGAGAGCAGCGCGGCCCGAGCCCGCTCTCATCAAGGCCGCGCCTCCCTTAATTCATGCCGCCTCCATGGCCGCTTCGGCCAGCAACGGCCACTTATCCGCTGGGGAATTCTCGCCGGTTCAGGCCGCTAAACCCGAGCCGCTGTTCGGGCGATCCCCATCACCTGTTCCCAACTCCGCAACCCGCGATGATCCTTCGTGGCAGAAGCCGGCTCGGATGGAATTGCCGGTCATCTTCGGTATCTCGGAGCAGGAAATCCGCAGATGGGCGACTGCCGTCGCTGTCCTTCTCAGTGTTGTACTCGTCGGCTGGATCTTCCTGCACTATTGGTTCGGTCATGGCGCCGGTGCGGCCGCGACGCCAGTTCCCACGCAGCCTGCTGCAACCAGCACGCGTGGTAGGGTCCCATCGCCTTCCGCAAACTCTCCCCATGTCCCGCTCGCGGCGAACCCCGGCTCGCAGTCCAGGGTCAAGTGGCGAGTCGTAGCCTTCACTTACAATCGCCAGGATCAGGCGCAGAAGAAAGCATTGTCGTTGGCGCAGAAGTATCCCAATCTTTCACCCGCGGTCTTTTCGCCCAGCGGCAAGGCGCCATGGCTCGTCACCGTCGGCGGCACTCTTGAGCGCGATGCGGCGTACGCGCTGGCACGCAAGGCCCCCAGCCTCGGCCTGCCGCGCGATACGTATGCGCAGAACTACACTATGCGCTGATCTCAACGGTGGTGAGTCGGTGGCGAGCACGTTGAGATTCGAGGTATCCCATGTCCCAGAATCGGGACATGGGGTACCCAAATTGAGAGCCAGGTGGAAGACCGGCGCTACTTTGACTCCTGCGCTACCTCGTCTGCACCAGCGGTAAACCGGTGATGTTGAGCCGCACGCGGTAGATGCTGGTCGAGGCCGCGATGTAGAGGGTCTTGCGATCGGCGCCGCCGAAGGTGAGATTGCCCACGCGCTCGGGAATGAGCAGCGTAGCCAGCGGTTTGCCGTCAGGCGAGAAGATCCACACGCCGCCGGGGCCGGCACTGTAAATGTTGCCTTCGACGTCGACCTTCATACCGTCTGGCCCTCCGGCGCGAGGATCGTTGGTGGCGTCGTAAAGCAGCTTAGGATCCTTAATGGAGCCGTCGGGATTGACGGTATAGCGCATCCAGATTTTCTTCGGTTCGGAGTTGTTGACGTAAAGATATTTCTCGCCGGGTGAGAATGCGATTCCATTTGGTCGGGGCAGATCGCTGATGAGCAGTTGCAACGAGGCGTTGTCAGGGGGCGCGCCGGGCTTGTGCACGAGCGCGTTGGGAATGCGATAAACGCCATTGACGGTGAGCTGCTTGAGCGGGTCGTGGTCGCCCTGTGTGGGCAGGCCATAGGGCGGATCAGTAAAGTACAGCGAGCCGTCGGAGCTGTAGACGAGGTCGTTGGGACTGCTGAGGCGCCTACCCTGGTAGGAGTCAACCAGCACGGTGGGCGGCTGCGCGGGGTCGAAGGACTCGAAGCGCAGCACGTCGCGCTGGGCGTGGCCCGCGACAGTGAGCCGCCCTTTCACGTCGAGGGTCATGCCGTTGGTGCCTGGCTCGCGGCCGCCATAAGGCGTCGAACCCTTATATCCGCTTGGCTGCAGCCAGATGCTTACGCCCTGTGTCGGTGACCATTTGCGGATGCTGTTCGAAGGGATTTCAGCAAAGAAAAGGCTGTCACCGACCCAGACGGGACCTTCCGTCCACGTGAATCCCGTGGCTACTCGCTGCAGGATCGCACCTGTTGGGATGATGCGATCGGCTGCGGGATCGAGGCGGTCGAACTTGAGCGGGGTGGTAACGATTTGGCTGGCGAGTGCGGCGGGCGCAGCGGCCGCGCTGTGCATTGCGTAATAGTTGATCGTGCAGGCGATGGCGACGGCGGCGATTACGATCAATCGAAGGCGCTTCAGATTGCTCATGCGGGTTTTCCTGATGATGAAGGGTGTGTTGAACGATGTGAACTGACCGGCGCAATCATCTTTGTCGGTGCGGCAATTGAGTGTCAAGAGATGGTGTGGATCGCGGGTCGTGATCTCCCACCCTTTCGGCGACCAGGCCGCAGAACGGATGGGGCACGGGTTGCCTGGGTTGTGGGGTCTGTCGATGACGACGGTGAGACTACTTTGATGTCGCGGCCGGCGTTGCGGGCTTGGACAGTTTTGCGTACTCGGCATGGGCCTGTTTGAGGATGGGCAAATCCTGGTCGGCATCCTTCCACGCGGCGAAGAAATGCTCATACTCAGTACGGCTATCGGGAATCTTGTTCTGGCGTGAGTAGGCGCGCGCTGTGCCAAGATGGGCCAGGGGATAGAGCGGCGAAAGCGAATCGATGCCCTGGTTGGAGAGGATCTTGTGGTACTCGATGACCGCCATGTCGGGGCGATTGGCAGCCATCCAGGCTTCGGCGCGCTCGCTGGGCACAGTGTAGTTGGCCATCTCAAAGGGGACAGCGGGCTCGAGGGCCGCGATGGCCTCGAGAGCGTTGCCTCGATCGAGCGCAATCCGGGCGCGCACCAGCGGCAGGTCCCGGTTGGCCATGAGGGTACCGGGGTGGGTGTCAGGCCCGTGGGCGGCGATGAATTTGTTGGCCACGGTGAGATCGCCGAGCTGGGCCTCGATGATAGCCAGATCAGGTGAATCCTTGCTGGTATTGCGGGTAATCGCCAAAGTAGTGCGCGCGGCATCAGGCAGGCCAAACGACATCTCAACCGAGGCCTGGTAAATGAGGACATCGCTGGCCGCCTCCTCGAGGTTCTCGCGCTCGGCCGCCTCCCACGAGCTGTGGAAGAGTTGTTCGGCAAGGTGCTGTTTGCCTGTGCCCCCGACGGCTACTCCTTCAAGAAAATAGAAGTACCAGCCGTACCATCCGCTGTTGTGCGCCGCCGCCCAGTGGGTTTCCTCTGCAAGGGCGCTGGAGTCGTGGCTCATCGCCGCAATCTCGTAAAGCGTGGCGTGCAGGCCTGCGGAGTCGATGCCGCGGCGGATGGCCTCCTGGCCCACGGATCTTGCCTCGTCGAAGCGATTCGCGCGCATGAGGGCGCGGGCCAGGACGCTATAGTTGATGGCGCGATTGGGTTCGAGCTTGATGGCCTGCTGGCCGGCGGCGATGGCCGGGCCGTACTGGCCGATTTGCGTATAGTCGTTGGCGAGGTCGATCCACGGTACCCAGTCGTTAGGGTAAGTTTCAGTCCATTGACGATAGGTGTTGATGCCGTGTTCCATATCCTGCTCGCCCTCGGAGTAGTAGTGGGCCTCGAGGATCAGTTTCTCCTTGGCGCTCACCTGGCCGCTCAGGTCGAATGCCTTTTTGTAGAACTGCGAAGCAAGATATGGCTCACTCAGGTTGTAGTATTCGTTGGCCATGGCTCCGTAGGCCATGGCGAAATTGGGGTCGAGCTCGACGGCGCGTTGATAGAAGGGGATGGTTTCGGTTTCGCTCTTGCCCTGCGCGTCCATTGATTGGCCAATGGAGTAGGAGCGCAGCGCATCGAGCGATTCCGTAGTGGCCTGCATGATGGGAACCTGGTAGTTTTCCATCGAACGCGGGGTTTCACCCAGACCGCGGCGCACTTTGTCGGCCACGGCATCGAGAGCGGCAAGCACGCGTTCCTTGGCGCCGGCCTCAGCCTTGGCGCCGGAAATCTCGCTGCCGTTATTGCAATCCGTGGCCTCAACCGTAAGCAGATATTCGCGCCCGAGCGACTGGATGGAGCCGGTGAGCATGACCTGCCGGTTGGAGCGTTCGCAGAGCTCGCGGGCCACCTCGGAGGTGATGGGAGAACCCTGCACGCGGCCCATCAGTTTGAGCGAGTTGGCCGCTTCCCGTTCGCTCATCACATCGATGTAGGGCGACTGTTCAAGATCGATCTCGAGGGCCTGCTTGAGGGTGTGATCGAATGTGGCGTCACCGGTGGAGTTCTGGAAGTCGGCCACGATGACCTTGCGCAGCTGCGGAGGGTGGGTCAGATGCTTCCACGTTGCATATCCCCAGTAGCCGGTGAGAGCAGCCGCGGAAAGCACAACGGCTGCGGCGGAGACTTTGACCCAGGGCGGAACGCCGAAAACAGCGAGGCGAAACACCGCCGCGGCCTGGGCCGGGAGTTGAGCTTGGCCGGCTGCAGCCGCGCCAGAGCCCTCTGGCGGTGAAGGCTTTGCCGAGGTGTCACTTGAGGTTACCTGAGCGGTGAACTGGTAGCCGCGTCCGGGGATGGTGACGATATATCCCGAGCAGTCGCCGAGCGCCTTGCGCAACAGCGAGATGTGCTGGGTGAGATTGTTTTCTTCGACAAACGATTCAGGCCAAGCCGTCTTCAGCAGCTCCTCTTTCGGAACCACCCGGCCAGGATTCTCGACCAGATAGGACAGGACTTCAAAT
>JASHVU010000787.1 GCA_030044455.1 Acidobacteriaceae bacterium
GGTTGCCGCATTGCCGTTCGCTCTTGCGGATGCGCAACTGGCGATTGCGAGCGAATGTGGATTCGCGTCCTGGCCGAAGTTGCGGTCTCACGTGAAGGCAGTCGAAACCGCAGACGTGGTCGCCGGGTTGCGGGACGCAGCAGGTAAAGGCGATGTGGTGCAACTCAGTTCGCTGCTTGATGCGCAACCCGAGCTGATTGACGAGCGTGGCGGCGAGGGGGTGAGAACCGCACTGCACCAGGCTGTCTTCGGCAACAGTGAAGCAGCGGTGAAGCTGCTGCTCGAGCGCGGCGCCAATCCCAACATTCGCTGCGAGGGCGACAATGCCTACCCGCTGCATTTCGCCGTCGAGAAGAACCGTGTTCCCATTATGCATCTGCTTGTGGAGCATGGCGCGGATACCGTGGGTGAGGGTGATTACCACGAACTTGGTGTCCTGGGCTGGGCCACTGCCTGGGAGTATTGCCGGCCCGACCTCGAGACGGTGACTTATCTGCTGGCTCACGGTGCGCGCCACAACATCTTTTCAGCGGTATCGGTCGGTGATGTGGAAACCGTTCGCAGTCTCATCGCCCGCCAACCCGACGATCTGGACCGCCGAATGAACGGGTCGTTAATGAGGCCCATGCCGCTGCATCTTGCGGTCATCAAACGCCTGCCCTCGATGGTCGAAACGCTGCTCGAGTTGGGCGCAAACCGGGAAAGTTTAGACGAGGCCGGATTCACGC
Organism: Acidobacteriaceae bacterium; assembly: GCA_030044455.1. GTDB lineage: Bacteria > Acidobacteriota > Terriglobia > Terriglobales > Acidobacteriaceae > Telmatobacter. Next base: position 729 of record JASHVU010000787.1, read on the forward strand.
CACTCGATCATGCCGCCCTGCTCGGCGCGTCCGACATAGTCGCTATGCTTCTTGATGCCGGCGCCAATTTGCGACTTCCGGCTGCCGCCGCACTCGGTCGCGATGCCGATGTAGCTCGCCTGCTGCGCCGCGATCCCGACGCTCTTAAACCCGAGGGCCGCTGGGGCCGCTTGATCGTTCGTGCCAGTGAGCACGGTTCCGGTGAGATGGTCGAAACGCTGCTGCGCCACGGCGCACTCGTGAACATCCGCGACAATCCAAGAACGGCAATCGATAACACAGCCGGATACACGCCGCTCCACGGCGCAGCATGGAACGGCAATCTCAGCGTGATTGCCGTTCTGCTTCGTCACGGCGCAGAGGTGCGCGCCCGTGAGGAAAAGTATCGCGGCACTCCCGCAGGCTGGGCCGACTACGCAGGACATAAGGAGGCGCGCGATCTGATTCTGCGCGGTCCGATCGACGTGATCGAAGCTATTCAATACGACTTGATCGATCGCGTGCTGCCGATCCTCGAAGAGGATCCGGCTGCGCTCGATCGGCCGTTTCGCGAGTACGGTCTGTTCCCCCTGGACGCTCAGGATTGGCATTCGCCGCTCGCCTATGCGGTTGTGCGCGGCAGAGCAGAGATTGTACGGGTGCTATTGAAGCACGGCGCGGATCGGGCGCTGCTGTCGCCGAATGGGGAGACCTTGAGCGGGATTGCGCTGAAGGCCGGCCACCGGGAGATCGCATTGCTTCTTGAGGAAGCGGGCGGGGAACGGCGATGAATTTGCTCGCGTCCTGATTTAATCGCCGGCCACTGAGCCGATCCATCGGGCTACAAAATCGTGCACGTACATCAGGCTGGTTGGCGCTGACACTGTCTTAGCGTCCTGCTGCCCGGGAGAGTGAATCATCACCACCGGCCGAGGGTCCCATTCTCCGCCGTGCGAGATGCGCTCATCCTCGGCGCTCCAGCCGGGCAGCGGCCTCCACATCGCCGTTCGCCACGAGTGGTCGCCGTGCACTACCAGCGTGGTCGATGCCCATCGCGGCTGCTTCGCCAGCTCCGCGAGCATCTGGCCCAGCAGGCGGTCACTGTAATCGAGACCGTCAGCATATGAGCCGCCAATCGCGAACGTCTGGGTTCGCCGGTCCCAGAACCCCGGCGGGTGCGGCGCTGGAATGTGCAGGAAAATGATGTCGGCCTGGCTGGTGGCCAGCGTGGCCAGCGCGTGCCGGCTCACATCCTGTACCGAAGCAATGTGCCCTCGCTCGTTCCACGCCGCATCGTCGGCCCAGGCGCGGCTCGGCCATATGAACTGCTCCACCATGATTCGCAGCGGGAACCAGACGTTCTGAAGAAAGCTTGCGTCGAGCATGGTCGGCCCGCGATCCTGCGCGTCGTCGTTGCTCCAGTAACACTCCGTCGCTACCTGCTCGAAAACCCCGCAGTAGGCGATGTACCAGCCGATGATGGATGTCGTGACGCCATGCTGCTTGGCGAGGCCGATCAGCGACTGCTCCGCGTTGAACTGCTCCCAATGGTTGTTTTCGATCTGCACAAGGTACTTGTTGCTGTTGGTATATTCAACGTCGGTGACTGCGCGACCCAGCATCAGTGTGGGCACGGCGCGGGTGGTGCGGTAGGCGATGGGTGTCACGTCGGTGTAAATCGTGCTTTCGCTGCGCAGCCGGTCAAAATTCGGCAGGTTGAGCGAGGGATCGCGTGCCTCGAAGGTCTGCTTGTAGCCCAGTTCGTCGAAAAGCACCCACACCAGTCGCGGCCGGGTGGCCGGCGCTTGAACGATGGGATGCGCGAAAGCCTGCGGTCCGGGTCGCCAGAGTGCTGAGCGCACAATTTGCGCAGTCATCACCATGGCGAAGACTGCAAATCCGGTCAGAATCGCGCTGCCGGCTTTGCGCATTTTTATGGCGAGAGCCTTGAAGCGCCACACCAATAACACGACGATCGCGATCCACGCCATGTTCAACGCGATCACCGCCGCGTTCGGAATGTCGGTGGGCATCACGTTCAGGTTGCGCACAAACAGCATGGGCGGCAGCAGCGCCACCAGCACCCAGCGAATGGCGGGCCATCTTTTCAGCCGGCGCAGCAGAGCGGTCAGCAGCGCAAAGACCAGGCCCACGATCAGCATGTCGGCGAGGTGGGCGAGCGCGACTTTTGTAAGAGGAGAAGGCACGCGCATGCGCGCATCGCCGGCCTGCGAAGTGAGGTCGATGTAGTCGGGCAACAAAAGGATCGAGGCAAAACCCCATGCCTGGGCCAGCCGCTTCATCATTCGGCTTCAGCCTCCGCATGTTTGCCATCGTTCGCGATGCCCGCCCCGCTGATTATGGCGCCTACCGTATTTATGCGCTCAAATGACAGCAGCACGCGACCGTTCCCGAGCTCTGTTCGATCCATTTGTTTGAAGAATGGCTGGAGCGCACCGACCAGGTCGGCTTCGGCAAGTTGCCCGTAGAGTTCGTCGCGTCCGCGCAGCCACTCCTGGTACATGGGATCAGAAGGTGGCACCCACTCCAACACCAGCCATCGATTGCTGAGCTCGGCAGCCAGCGCGGCGATGTGGGTGAGCGGCGCCTGCTCGCGCAAAATCAGGTGGTGGATGATGGCCAGCATCAGCACCATATCGAATTTGCCGGTAAGCCTGTCGAGCAGCGAAAGCTGTTCGCGATTGCGCCAGCCCGCTGCCGGAGTGGGCCGCGCAATGTTGGCCACGATGGCCGTGATGGGTTTCTTTTCGACTGCGGCGGCGCGAAACAGCACGTCAAGCGCTGCGGTGTCGTTGTCGAGCGACACGACTTTTGCCCCAGCTTCCGACGCGATAAGCGAATAGGCACCGGTGTTGGCGCCGACATCGAGCACGCTCACTGGGCGCAGCCGCTCGATCACTCCGCGCACAAAAGCTTGCTTGGCTTCAACGTCGGCGGGCTGGTAATGGGTCGCGCTCTGGTTGTACTGGCTCCATTGGCTCGTGCTCTCGCTGCCGGCGGCATGGCGAATCTGCCTGGTGAGCCGCGCCAGCCGCTTGTGCAGGATGTGCCTGGCAAGCTCAGGATCCGTATTACGCTCAGCCGGCCTGGTGCTGGATTTGCCTTTGCCATCGAGCATCGCTGCCAGCGTCACCACGTCGAGCAGATTCGGATTCAGCCGATGCCGCAGCGGCAGTGCCCTGGCCAGCATGGTTGGTTCATAACCATCGCGCCAGAAGAGCGTGGCCTCGAGCGGCCAGTTCAGATATTTTGCCGCTACCAGGGGCAGCAGGAAGGTGCGGACAAACTGCCCGTAGGCGAGCCAGACCGTGGAGTGAGGATTGCGCGGCTCAAACGACAGCACGTCGACAAACACCGGCCGGGCGCCCAGGAAAACCACATTGAGCGGTGTCGCGTCCTTCAGCGCGAAGCCGGCATCAATTGCCTTGCCCGCGATGCCCAGCGTCAGCTCTGCGGCGGCCCGCCACTGGGCGGGTGTCCACTCCCACGGGTAGCTGATGGGGTCAATGCGCGGATGCTTGAGCCAGAATCCGCCCTCTTCCGCCTCTGCTCCAGTTTGGCTCGTGCCCAACTCTGCGATCTCGCTCGCAACAAGGTCGCCACTTTTCTCAAGCTGCACCCTGAGGGCTGAGTCAAGAAAACGCTTTGCCTCGGCTGCCGCAACGGGACGCACCCGCCGCAAAGCGCAGTCCTCGGTCAAAATGAGCTGCCCCGCCGGATCACGAAAGGTCAGTTTATTTTCGTTGAGCTCAGCAAAAACTTGCGAATTGACTTGTTCGCGCTCGATTGTGAAACCTGCCGGAGACCTTAGAGCCGCTAGCAGGCCCTAGGAATTGGGTGAGTCGTCGCCTTCAACTGCAGTCGGGGCGGCTTCAGTTTCTTTCACCGCCGCGCCGCCTTTGTTGAACAAAGCATATATCTTGCGGCGAAGATACCAGCCTGCGGCTACCAGAGCTGAGCCCGCTGCCTGAATGGCCAGAAGGCCGGTGCCGGGGTCGGCATAGCCATAGGCCGGCCGTTCAAAAAGAATTATGGCGCCAACGACGATGAGCAAGAAGGGCAGAATTCGCAGCAGTCTCATATGCATTTGTGTGCAGTTTCAAAAATCCGAGATCGGAGCGTCAAAAAAACTCGCGCCTGTAAGGGATGCAAACCCCTCCTACAGAAAACCTTCGATTCACTAGACGCCGAAAGGCCAAGCAAGGTTTACTCGCAAGAATTCAGGTGCTTTCTACGCCGGCAACAGGACTTCTTTCGAATCTCGCCAGCGCTGTCTGATTCCTTATGATAAAGCTCTGCGGTAAACCTGCGGCATTCATTTTGCGTCTCACAAATAGTTGACCGGATTGCTCCTTACTGGTACCTGGTGATTTATCCTTTGTTGGTTGCAGGTTATGAATTCGCCGGTTTCCTTGCCCCTCGGCCCGACTCGGGTGAGCGTCAGGCATTCTCTCGGAGTCCCTCCGAACCGGTTCCTTCAATTTTAGATGCCTGCCTGGGAGAGCGTGTTGATTAAGACCCCGGACAAGCATCCGCCATTTCTCAGGCTTGCTTTGATCACTGCCGGCGCCATTGGGATTGCCGGTTATCATCTGGGCGTCGATGACAGCGAGATTTATATTCCCGCGGCGCAAAAACTGCTGCACCCTGCACTGTTCCCCTTCGGCACTGAGTTCTTTGAGTCCCACGAGCATCTATCACTCTTTGCGCCCATTCTGGCGTGGTCCGCAAGGCTCACCCATCTCTCCATGGACTGGACGATCTTTCTCTGGTACGTGCTCACCACCTTTGCGTTGCTGGTTTCATGCTGGCTTCTGGCATCGGTCTGCTTTCGAACGGCACGGGCCCGCTGGGCGTCGGTGCTGGTCATCGCCACCATTCTCACCATGCCGGCAACCAATACAGGATTGCTGCTGATGGACCCCTACATGACGGCGCGCTCGTTCTCAACGCCGCTCACCATCTTTGCGATCACCGCATTTCTCTGCCGCCGCTATTGGCTGGCTATTGGGCTCACGGTGGTAACGGCCACGATCCACCCGCAGATGGCGGCCTATGTGGTTTTCCCTGCCGCATTGTTGTGGGTGATGGAGCGCAGCCGTGTTCAAGCGCCTGAGCCGGTTCCTGTCGCCGGCATCGCTCTCAGCATCATCCCCGTCGGCTTCCGCCTTGCGCCAGCGCAGGGCGCGTACCGCGAGGCGCTCTATGCGCGTGACTTCTACTTCCTCTCCACCTGGACCTGGTACCACTGGCTGGGGCTGCTCGCGCCGCTGGCCTTTCTGCTCTGGTTCTGGAAGGGCAATGTTCGCGGCACCACGCGGGAGTTCAGCCGCATCAGTTTCGTCCTCATCCCCTTCGGCATCGTCTCCATTGTGGCCGGTGCCATCATCTCGTCCACACATGAATTTGACATGTACGCGCGACTTCAGCCGCTTCGCTGCTTCCATCTCATCACCTTGGTTTTCATGCTGCTGCTGGCGGGGCTGATCGGTGAGTACACTTCGACAAAGAAACTGCGCTGGGCACTGCCGACCCTGCTGATCGGGCTCACCTTGGGCATGAGCTATGTGGGCTATGCCACCTATCCCAATAGTCCCCGGATTGAGGTCCCCGGGCTCACCCCGGCCACCAACGCGTGGCTCGACACGACCTGGTGGATTCGCCAAAACACGCCCCGGGATGCAATCTTCGCTGTCGATGCCCGATACCTCGCGGTTCCTGGAGTAGACGTGCACGGTTTCAGAGCGCTTGCAGAGCGCTCCGCATTGGCCGACTACTACAAAGATGGCGGCGTGGTTGCGATCTTCCCCAACCTGGCGCCGGAATGGAAACAGATGAGTGATGCCACTTCAGGCTTGAACAGCTTCAACGCGGAGCAGTTCAGCCGTCTCGCGCGCGAGTATCCGGTGACATGGACCGTCATCCATGGCGCCGCGCCAAACGGCATGTATTGCCCCTACAATCGGCAGGGCTACGCCGTTTGCCAGATTCCCGGTGCGCCGGGGCTCAGCGACCCAAGCTCTTCGCTGGCTTCTGCGGGCACGTCTCTTAAGGCCGGCGCCGCGCAAGCTAACGCAGGCCCACAGGCGCGATGACGCCGCATCGCTCGGGTTTATGATGTCGCCATGCCCCCAGGAAAACGACGCGCGGCAACAGTTTCATTACTGTCTTTCGGGTTATTTCTTTGCGCAGCCTGTCCTACCCCGCCAACCCCAACTCCGATCAAAGCCGACTCCATTCTGATCCTCAAGAAAGATCACGTCATGGAACTGCTCGACGGCGGCAAAGTCATTCGCACTTATAAAGTTGCGCTGGGCCGCGGAGGGCTGGAGCCGAAAGAGCGCGAAGGCGACGGGCGCACTCCTGAGGGCCGCTACATCATCGATGAGAAAAACGCGGCGAGCCACTACCATAAGG
>JASHVU010000082.1 GCA_030044455.1 Acidobacteriaceae bacterium
GCGCGCTTCTGGAGGCCTGCGTCGTGAATCTTCCATGCGCCCACTGGGTCGTCGCCACCGATGCGCGTGGTGGCAAAGATCATCTCCCAGAGCTTGGCGAGTGCGGTGTCGGGCGCGTCGTTTGGGAACATTTCAGCGGCCCACGCCGGCGTGGCACTGGCAACGATGGTCCAGTTGATTTCGTGGCGGGTGATGAGCTCGAGCGCGGGACGATAAGCGATGGAGACAGCGCGATTGGCGCGGCCCACCTTGCCGGAATCTTCGTTTGAGAGCAGCGAAGGATTGCCGCCGGCGATGGCCAGGCGCGCGGTGCCCGCCTTGAAGGCCGCGCCCATGCCGTCGTAGAGCCAGCCGGGGGCGCGGTCAAAACTCGCGTCGGGCGCATAGTGGTAGCGCATCAGCGTGGCTTCGTCATCGGTGTAGAGCGTGGTGACGAGCGCGGCTCCTGCTCGGTAAGCATGCTCGGTGATGCGACGGGCTAGCGGCAATGCGTCGAGCGCGGCGGTCATCAGCAGTTCCTGTCCGGCTTTGAGGCCGAGTCCCACCTTGACCGCGACTTCGGCCAGCTGGTCGATCTTCTGTTCCTGCGTTTTGTCGGTGGCGACCGCTGCGTCTGCCATGAGTCCTCCAGGATTTGCTCTGCTTTAAGAGTAAGGGGCGAGATTCGGTTGGTTCAACTCAGAGCCAGCGCGTTGTCGAACGTAATTTCAGTTCTTTCGCCCGCTAAAGCGGGCTTACATTGCATTCCCCTCGCCGCTTTCCCCCGGCTTACGCCTGGGGCTACCCTCTGGCGCCCGCTTCGCGGGCTTGCGGAACTCTACGCAACGGGATTCCGTACATCAATCTCGATGAACGAAACCTTTCATTCGAGCTGGGTGGAGCGGGAAGTTGCGCGGACCGCCGAGGCATGGCATGGATGTGCCGGGCTGCCTATGCCTCCGGCCACGAGCTACGCTCAGGGAGATCAGCGCCGACGCGAAGCCGAGTACGACCGTGCCATGCACCTGGTTGAGCGGGAGTCAGACGCGGCGAAGGGCACCTGTGGCGGGCGACTTGCCGCGCAGGAGCGCATTCTGGCGGTGTTCGGCGAATTTGCCACGGTGGCGCTTTCGCTGCCCGCTGACGCCGTTGATCTCATCACCGGTATCTTTTTGCCTACGGGCGCCGACTTTACCCGCCGGTCGCGGAAGTTCGATCCTGAGTTGACCATGGCGTCGATCATTCAGGCTTGCCGCAATGCCTGGACGGTGTGCGGCCTGCAGCCGTTGCTCGGCGAGCGTGCGGGCATTACTCCGTCGATCATGGGCTACAGCCTGCTTTATCCCTACACCGACAATTACCTCGATGCCGAAGACAAGTCCCCGGCCGCTAAGCGCAAGTTTTGCATGCGTTTTCGCCAGCGGTTGCGCGGAGAGATGCTGCCGCCCGCCGACGCGCACGAGGCAACGGTGTGGGCGCTCGTCGAAATGGTCGAAGGCCAGTATCCGCGCGCGCAATATGCGCAAGTGTTTGACAGTATGCTGGCGATTCACCAGGCGCAGGAAGAAAGTGTTGTCCAGTTAACAAGGAAAAGCGCAAGGTGGCGCTTGCCGCGACTTTTCGCAGGCGCAGGGTTGCGCCCGCGGCTCGGTAGCGCGCCCTCCGCCGAGCGCATTCTGGCCATTAGTTTTGCCAAAGGAGGAACTTCAGTGTTGGCCGACGCGTGTCTGGCACGCGGATGGGTCGACACTCAGGAGAGCCGGCTTGCCTTTGACTGGGGAGCGCTGTTGCAACTTGGCGATGACCTGCAGGATGTGCGCGAGGATCTGCGCAACGGCTCGGCCACGCTTTTTACCCGCACGGCGGCTGATGGAGAGCCGCTCGACGCGCTGGTGTGCCAGCTATTGAACTTCAGCGAGCGCGTAGGCGCGGAGATGGATGAGTTTGCGCACGGCTCGGCCGCGCTCAAGGACCTGTTGCGCACAAGCTGGCGGTCGCTGATTATTGCTGCGATTGCCAATGCCCGCGAGTTCTTTACGACAGCATTCGTGCGCGAGATCGAGACGACCTCGCAGTTCCGGTTCAGCTTTCTCGCCCGGCGGCACAAACGCGTGAACCGGCGCAGGGGACTTTACGCGAACGTGTTCGACATTCTGAGCGAGACGCGGGAGGATGCGCCGGCGCCGAGGGGTGCGCTGTGTGCGGAGGCCTCGGCGGGGGTGTGAGGGTGCGGGCGAGGGCACCCGCACGACAACCGGCCTGGAGGCCGGCGCTAAGAATCTAATACTGGTCGGCGAAGGCCGGGTCGACCGGGTTCTCAAACAGCGAGGCGTCGCGGGTGACGATGGTGAGGCCTGAGGGCGTGACGAAATAGCGGCGCTTGTCTTCAACCGGGTCGTAGCCGATGACCGTGCCCTCAGGAATGTGAACGTCGCGGTCGATAATGGCGCGGCGAACGCGGCAGTGCCGGCCAATGCTCACGTGCGAAAAGATGATGCTCGAGTCGACTTCGGAGTACGAGTTGACGCGTACATCCTGCGAGAGGACGCAGTTTGAGACGCTCGAGCCGGAGATGATGGCGCCGGCAGTGATGATGGAGTTGACGGCCATGCCGGAGCGGCCGGGCTCGCCGAAGACGAATTTGGCCGGCGGATACTGGCGGACGCGCGTGCGGATGGGCCAGCTTTTGTCGTAGAGGTTGAAGATTGGCGAGACCGAGCATAGGTCCATGTTGGCTTCGTAGTAGGCGTCGAGCGTGCCTACGTCGCGCCAGTAGAGGGCCTGCTTCTTGTTTTCGTCCACGAAACTATAAGCGATCATCTTCCTCTGGCCCAGCATGGCGGGCAGAATGTTGTGGCCAAAGTCGTGCTTCGAGTCAGGGTCGTCGGCGTCGGCGATGAGTGCCTTGAGCAGCACCTCGGTGTTGAAGATGTAAATGCCCATGGATGCATCAACGGCGTCAGGGTTGAAAGGTGAACGGAAACTGGTGGACGCGGGCTTTTCCTGGAAGCCGCGCACTTCGCCTGTGGGTCCCACTTCGACGACGCCAAAACGCGAGACTTCATCGGGCGCGATGGGCTGCGTGGCCAGGGTCACGTCGGCGTTGGTCTCTTTGTGATGGTCGAGCATGCGGCTGTAATCCATCTTGTAGATATGGTCGGCCGAGAGAATGATGACGTGCTCTGGCTGCTCGCTGCCGATGGAATAGATGTTCTGATAAACCGCGTCGGCAGTGCCCATGTACCAGTTGGCGCCGGTGCGCTGCATGGGCGTGAGCAGTTCAAAGAATTCGCCTAATTCCTGCGCCACAATGCCGGTCCAGCCTTCGCGGATGTGCCGGTTGAGCGAGAGGGCTTTGTACTGGGTGAGGACATAGACGCGGCGCAGGCCCGAGTTAATGCAGTTGGAAAGCGTGATATCGATGATGCGATAGTGCCCGCCAAACGGTACCGCCGGCTTGGCGCGATCGCGCGTAAGAGGGAACAGACGTTCTCCGGCGCCGCCTGCGAGCAGTACTCCGAGGGTGTCTTTCATGTCCATAGGTCCCCCGACCTGGTTGCGATTCTCATGGTATTGTCCCGCCCGCCGATGGGTCACAATCAGGAAATGTGCCTGCTTCGGAGGACGCTCGACGAACTCGGGATCGAACGCTGGAGAATACCACACGAACGTGAACTCTCGTCCAGCATGCGTGTGGATGAAGTTTAAGCCCGGGGAGTTGGCAGGCGTCAACCGGCCGGCGTTTCGCAAAAAACTAAAGCGGCGCAAAGAGCGCCGCTTGAGTACCAATTTGTCTTTGCGAAACCTGAGCGGGCCCTAATCTACCAACCCGAAACCCAGTTCGCTTTACGGGTAGAGCGCTTGGCCTTGGTGAACTTGTATTGCAGCCCCACCGAGATAGCGAAATTGATGTCGTTCTGCGTGATGTTGGGCGGGTAGTTAATGCTGTAGCGCGTCCATACCGCGTCGGGTGTAATGCGGAAGACCAAATGTTCCGAGCGGTTAAGGTCCATGTGCCCGCCAACGATGACGGCCGGCGCAATCTGGTTGTTGTAGAAGCCCACAAATGATGCCGGCTTTCCCAGCAGATCCTGTTGAAAGATGCCGTCGACGCCGCCGCCCATGACGTGGGCAATCAGCGCGCCGTGCTTGTTGTGCGGCCCCAGCCACTCGAGGCCGCCGGTAAAGAAGTACTCGCTTACGAAGGGTCCCTTCAGGTCAAGCGAGTTGGGGGCCGCGCCGCTGGTGCCCACGTAACCGCGGCCCGAAGCTTCAATGCCCCAGTTGCGGGTGAGCCAAAAAGAGCCGTTCAGGTCGAGTCCGCCCAGGTTGGAGCCCTGCAGCAGGTTCGGGCCGGCCTTCATGTGGTCGTACGCCATTCCTAGCGAAAGATCGTAGCGGTTGTCGTAGCGGACGTTGGCCAGCGGGTCGACCTGAACGTATTCGGGAGGCGCAGGGGCCTGGTCCTGGGCCTGCACGTTGGCAGGTTGCTGGCTGGAGCTCGAGCTTTGGGCTTCAGTTGACGCTCCGGCGCACAAGACCAGGCCGGCAACGGCTGCTGCAATAGCTAAAAACCTTACTGGGAGACGCATCACCAACCAGCTTACAAGACCATACCGGCGAGGGACAACGCAGCCGGGGGCCGCATCAAAAGTGATCACGGTTCGCATTTCTCCATTTGACGCGTCCATATCAGATACCGCACAGTTTTCACGATCTCTTCGGCATTCATGAATGCCGCGTGACCGGCGGTTTCACGCTCAAATGACGGGGCGGCGTGAGTGCTCCACTCGATGGGCGTGCGACTGAGGAGGAGGGCTGCGCGGCCAAGGTGCCAGTCGTTCGAAATCACCTCGGCCGAATGCCAGCCGTGCTGGTTCATGATGCGCTCGGAGTAGCAGACGTTGTGGATGGTGTCTCGCGCTTCGAGATCCAGGAATACCGCCGACTCTGGTATGCCCTGTGCCTCAGCGGCGTGGGCCATGACCTGCGCCTCAGTGAACTGGTTGGCGACGGCGGCGCCGGTAAAGATGAGCCGAGGCGCAACGCCACGTTCGTACTCATGCACGGCTTCAGTCACGCGGGCCAGTCCCCGAGGGCTAGGGTTGCCGTCACTGTCGGCCGGTGTGCCGAGGACGATGATGGCGTCAAAGCGGGTAAGCGGGGTATTGGACCGGGGCGCGAAGTGGCGGGCGAGAATCGCCCAAGTGAAAGTGAGACAGATGGCAGCAATTGCGGCAACTATGCCTCGGGTGCGCCAGCTCATGTTATGGCGTCGTGGCGTGGTACGGCGAGGCGGGCGAGGCACGGGCCGGTGTGCCGATGGGCGCTTTGTGGGGGATTTTGGAACGGCGCTCAAGCGGAATCGTCTCCAGACTCAACTCTAAACTGCGATCCTTAAGGGTCTGGGTTAGGCGGGTTGCAGGTTGGGCCTGGGGCCTAAGTGAGCCTATCCCCTCCCTAATGAACCGACGGCGATTCGCGATTTGATTTCAATTACGTATAAGCTTCAGGCTGGCGATATGTTAGAAATCAACAGAATTACATGTTACATCTCTTGAATCAGAAGCTTGCGTGGGTGGTCGCCCGTCCATTGCAGCAACCGTCAACATGAGGCAAGACCGGTATGCCTCATTCAACAATCATTCTCTGCATCGAATGATTGGAGAACAACTCCTTTTGACTTAACAGGATGGTGGCGCGCCGATGGCGCCCTCGTCTGGATCCGCAGCCCACTGTTATTTCAGATCCAGCGGCTGGCCCCAGGCCGAGAAGACGATCTCGTTGAGCGGCTTGCGCTGCCGAGGGGCGAGCTCGCGCTTGATGAGTTCCTCGTTGCCCAGCGACTCGGGTGAGTCCTGGTAGCCAAGGGCGATGGCTGCGCCAATCTCGTAATCGGCTGGAATTTCGAGCAGCGTCCGTGCCTTTTCGCGGTCCACACCGCCCATCTGGTGGGTGGTCATGCCCAGTGCCGCGGCCTGCAGCACCAGGTAGGCGCAAGCTGCGCCCAGATCGTAGAAAGCAAAGTGGTTCGGCGAGCCATTGTGGCTCAGATTGGACTTGGCCAGGCCCACGATCAAAACCGGCGCCTTGGGCGCCCAGGCCTGATTGAAACCCATGAGCGACTCCCGGATCTTCTCGTGGGTGCTGGTGCCGCGCAGGCCCACGATGTAGCGCCAGGGCTGCTCGTTGTTTGATGAGGGCGTCCAACGGACTGCCTCAAAGATGCGTTGCAGGTCCTGTTTGCTGACTTCGCGAGGGGAAAAAGCGCGGGCGCTCCAGCGCTCAAGGAAAATGGGAAGGACGCCGTCGATTTTTGGAGCGTGCTTCTGGCTGGCTACTTCACTGGCAGATGCGGACATGAACGAAGGCTCCTGGGAATTGCGAATGCATGTTTTTGATTCATAAGTCCGGGTTGGGGATTCCGGGGGTAAGGAAGAAGTTGTTGCAACGAGGGTCCAAATCGACGGGATACCCGCAAGGTGCGGGCCAGAAGGCCCGCACGACAACCGGCCTGGAGGCCGGCGCTACTGTCGTGTCGCGCTAGGGGTAAATGCGGTGCAGGGTGCGGGCAAAGGGGATGGTTTCGCGGACGTGCTCCAAGCCGCATACCCAGGCCACCATGCGCTCGATGCCCATGCCGAATCCGGAGTGGGGCACGCTGCCGTAGCGGCGCAGGTCGAGATACCACTGGAAGGCGTCCATGGGAAGGTTGTGTTTCTCGATGCGGCTCTTGAGCAGCTCGTAGCTTGAGACGCGCTGCGAGCCGCCAATGATTTCGCCGTAGCCCTCGGGAGCCAGCACGTCGACGCAGAGGGCGTACTTTGGATCCTTCGGATCGGGCTCCATGTAAAAAGCCTTTACGTCAGCGGGATAGCGGTGAACCATGACCGGGCGGTCGTATTGCGAGCTGAGCCAGGTCTCATCGGGGGAGCCGAAGTCGTTGCCGTACTCGAAAGGCGCCTCGATATGGCCGTCCTTGTGGGCCTGGTTGAGCATTTCAGCGGCTTCGTCGTAGCGCAGGCGCGGAAAGGGGGGCTTGATGGGTTCAAGTTTTGCCGGGTCGCGGCCGATGGTTATCAGGTCCTGCGGACGGTTCTTTAGAACAGATTGAACGATGTGGGAGAGGAAGTTCTCGGCCAGCTCGAGGAGGCCGTCGAGATCCATAAAGGCCACTTCGGGCTCGATCATCCAGAACTCGGTCAAGTGACGGCGGGTCTTCGATTTCTCGGCCCGGAAAGTGGGCCCAAAGCTATAGACCTTGCCCAGCGCCAGGGCCGTCGACTCGATATAAAGCTGGCCGGACTGAGTGAGATAGGCCGGATCTCCGAAGTAGTCCACGGGAAACAGAGTGGAGGTGCCTTCGCAGGCCGCGGGGGTGAGGATGGGCGGATCGGTGCGGATGAAGCCGTTGGTATCAAAATATTCAGCCGCCGCGCGCATGATTTCGGCCCTGATGCGGAGGATGGCCGATTGTCGTGGCGTGCGTACCCAGAGGTGACGGTGCTCCATGAGAAAGTCGACGCCGTGCTCCTTGAGCGAGATTGGGAACGGGTCAGTCTCGGGTACGCGGTGAACCACCTCGATGTTTTCGATATCAAGCTCATAGCCGCCAGGGGCGCGCTTATCGGCGCGGACCTTGCCCTGAACAATGACGCTCGATTCCTGCGTAAGTCCCTTGAGGGCTTCGAAGACCTGGGCAGGCACACTTTTCACATGGGCAACGCCCTGGATGGTGCCGGAACCGTCGCGAAAGATGGGGAATAAAAGCTTGCCGCTCTCGCGCAGGTTGTAAAGCCATCCGCGCAGAGTAACGGAGCGGCCATCGAAGGCGCCGATTCCGGCAACGGTGGCCATGGGCGGGGGCGTTGGCTGGACATCGGTGGAGGGTGTTGCGGGAGAGCTGACTTCGTCTGGCATGGAATCCTCTGGAAAAAACAAGTGGTCAGTGGTCAGGGATCAGTGATCCGTTTTTTTCATCGCGGGTCGACGACGCCGGTGACGAACCCCAAAGGGCGGGGACTAACGGGTCTGGCCCAACTGTCTAGCATAAATGCGCCGAACAGGCAATGACGGTGTGCATTGTGGCGGCAGCGGGCGGTGGGGAGAATGGGAGCCATGAGCACGGTTGTATCTCAATCCGTGGCGGGCAGGAAAACCATCTACCTGCCGCGCGAGCACGGTGCGACGGCAATGGTGATTACGCCGATTGTGTGCGCCGCGATTCTGGCGCGGACGTGGCGCTGGTCGGAGCTGGCAACGCTTGCGGCTGCCTTTGCGGCGCTGGCTGCCAAGGACCCGCTGGTGGTGCTGATGCGGCAGAAGTTTGTGTGGAAGCAGCCGAACGCTGCGACTCCCCATGCGGCGCGATGGTTCGCCGGGTACGCGTTGGTGCTGGCGGCGAGCGGGCTGGTGCTGCTGAGGGCGTGGCCGCTCGAGGCGATTGTTGCGATGGGTGCGGGAGTGGTGGCGTTCTCGCTAATGGCCATCTGGGTGAATGTAAAGAACAAGCAGCGCTCGACGGTGTTTCAGATAGCGAGCGCGGCTGCGCTGACCTCGAGTTCGCTGGCCACTTGTCTCTCGGCAACGGGCGCGATCAGGCCATGGTGCTGGTGGCTATGGGTGTTGCTCGCCATGCAGGCGACGGCGGGGATTGTTGTGGTTCATGCACGGCTCGATGCGCGCATTGCTCTCCATGGCAAGGCTCCGGCCGGCCTGCAGTTTCGCCGGGCGGCATTAATCGCGGTTGGAGTGCTGGCAGGCGGATCCGTTGCGATTTTTGTTTTTGAGCGGTGGTGGTTGGCGCTGGCTTTGGCGCTGGCAGCCGGGGGATACACCTATGACCTGCGCAGACAACAGAATTCGGCGGAGCTCCAACGCCCGCTGGTCAGCGTAGGACGCCAGGCGCTGACGCTGGCAACGGTCTATGCGTTGCTGCTGGTTGCAGGTCTCTGGTAGAGAGCCGGAGCGATAAGCTGTGTGCCAATCTGACCGAATCGTCGATGCCGGCTGACCGCCGCGGATCGGCCTGGAGGAAGTGCTGTGCTGCCTGGCATCGCTTTTTTTCTCTGATCTCTCTGTTCGTGCGGGTATTACCGTACGCTCTTTCCGGTGCAACGAGCATCGAAGGAGATAGGGTCGCGGCGCCGGACTTTTTTAGATTAGTGCACAGCCTGCGGTCTGGCCGGATTGCACAACCGGCTCATCAAGTTTTGTAATACAGTAAGATTTTTTGATAATAACAATATGGACGCCCTTTTCTTCTCGAAAAGGCGAATAGCAAAGCAACGCGGAGGTACCGAAGGCAGCCATGACCGACCATGTTGACGTTACAAGTGAAGAAATCCAAAAAACCCAGGCCGATCCTGAAACCGCTGAGCGATTCATTGCCGAGAAGCACATCGGCGACCGAATCCGCCGGATGCGGCTGAAGAAATCGATGGGACTGGTGGAATTGGGAAGGCATACGGGTCTGTCGGCCAGCTTTCTTTCCCAGCTCGAGACGGGCAGGGTGGTGCCGACCCTGCGCAACCTGGCGCGAATCGCCATGGTTTTCTCAAAGGATCTTTCCTACTTTTTTGAGAGCGAACCGGCTGCGATCTTCCGTGTGCATCGTCAGAAGGACCGTGTGCGGCTACCGCAAACGGGGGCCGAACCGCCGACCTACACATTCGAAAGCCTGGGATTCATGGTTCCCGACCGGCACATGGACCCGTACTTTGCGGAGTTCATACCGCAGGAGGGAGACGCTGAGCCCAAGGCGCACATGCACGCAGGAGTTGAGTTTCTGTACGTGCTGAGCGGTGAACTGGAGCTGATGCACAGCGAGCATCATACCAAGCTAACGGTGGGCGATGCGGTATATTTCGATTCCGCCGCACCGCACTCGTATCGATGCGTGGGGCAAACGCCGGCGGGTGCGATCATTGTAACCATGCACCAGGCTCCGCCGGCTCAGGCCGCAACGGTGCGTAATCACGCACCGGGCACGAACCCTTCAAAGCCCGTGAATGGCGGGCTTGCGCCGCGAACGAATGGCAGCGAAGAGGGGGCGGAGAGCAGGTTTTAGAGCGCTTCTCCTCTATTCGCTGGAGCCGGTGTCGTCGGCGGGCAGGAACTGGTAGCTGACAAACGCCAGGCTCTTTGAATCGGGTGACCAGTTGGGCACGTTCATGCTGCCGTCGCCGCCCGCAAAATTGGTCAGCACGCGAATGCTTCCATCGCTCGTCGAAAACAGATGAAGCGCCACGTCTTTGTTGGCCGCATGGGTAACGACGTCAGGTGGGTAGGCAATATAGACGATCGATTTGCCGTCGGGGGAGGGGTGGGGCGTCCAGTTCTGGAAGTTGTCGTGGGTTATCTGCTCCACATCGCTGCCGTCGGCGTTCATGCGCGCAATCTGCATTCCGCCCCAACGGTCGGTATTAAAGTAAATGTACTGGCCGTCGGGCGAATAGTCGGGGTCATCGCTGATGCCGGAGCCGGTGGTTAAGGCGATTTCTGGCCCTCCATCCACTGAGATTCGATAGATGTTGCCCGAGCCGTGGCTGGGCCGAGTGAAGACGATGGATCTGCCGTCGGGCGACCAGGTGTGGAAGTAGGAATCGGGGTTGGTGGTGACCAGGCGCGGCGTGCCGCCAGACGCGGGAATGATATAGACGCGATTGCCGGGATTCGATTGCATCGTGCAGGTGATGGCGAGCCATTTGCCGTCGGGCGAAAGGCCGTGCGAACCGTTGCAAGCAGTGGCATCGCCGGTTGCGATCTGCTCGGGAGGGCCGCTTCCATCCCCGCGGCCGTCGGCAGCCACGCGGAACATCTTTCCATCCTGGTTGAAGATGAGCCATTTGCCGTCGCGGGACCAGTTGGGGGCCATGGCGCGTGCTTTGGCTGTGTAGGCCACGATGGCGCGAGGCGCGCCGGGATCGATCTCGATGGCCTTGAGCGAGCTATAGAGAGCCATTTGCGGTTGAGTCGCAGGCGCAGCGAGCGGTTTGAGTTCGAGATGCGCGAAGGTTGCGGTTTCGACCTTGTCGGGGTCGTGGGCGGAGAGACCGATGCCGGCGTAGAACGGCTCGTCGAGATGCATTTTGGTTGCCGCACCCACCTGGTGCAGCGACTCACCATGCAGGCTCACGAACATGGTGAATTCGTCGCCGTGCTTTTCTAGACGTAGACGTTTGGGAGGGTCGATGTTGAGCTCAATGCTCTGGGTTGTGGCGCCCTTCGTGTCGCGGAACTGCAGCGCCGTCAGCCCTACTCCATGCTGCGCGGCATCAACGTAGGCACCGTCGGCGTCGAGAGTCTGGCGGAAAATGAGAATGGCCTTGCGATGCTCGTTGTGCGTGCCGGTTTTGTCGGGGAAGTCGATGTCGGCGGTCAGCGACACGTCGCCCGAGACCTTCTTCCAGAGATAATGGAAGCCGTCGGTGGTTCCCCACAGGTTTGCGCCCGCGGAGTGGATAGTGTAGAGGCCGGTGGCACGGTCGCATGATGCGGTTCCCGGCGGAACGACGCTGCCAATGTCGGACTGGCCTTCGAAGACTCCGACTGCCTGAGAGTGTGCGGAGGTGAGAGGGGCACAGAGAAAAAGGGAGAGAGAAAAGACGA
>JASHVU010000788.1 GCA_030044455.1 Acidobacteriaceae bacterium
TCCGCCGTTGGGACAGTTGGGCGCCGCCGGCTCAGGCGACTGGTTGAGGCAGTTGTTGCCAAGAATCGGTGCTTCGTCAAAGCGGAAGCCGTCTACGCCCATCGTCTGGCTCCAGTAGGCCAGCGAGTCGATGATCATGTTCTGCGCGACCGGGTTGTAGGTGTTGAAGTTGGCGCCCGTGCCGGTGTCGTCGTAGAAGTACTGGTTGCCCGTGGTCAACTCGTAGTAGGTTAGGTTATCAAGGCCGCGCCACGAGAAGATTGTCGCCGTCGTCGGGTCCGATCCGGTCCATGTGCCGCCTTCGGCCGTGTGGTTGTACACCACGTCCATGTACACCTTGATGCCGGCATTGTGGAACTGCTCCACCATCCACTGGAACTCGGCGGTCGGGCCGCCCGCGGCCTTGTTGTAGGCGTAGCGGCGATCGGGCGCAAAAAAGTCTTCCGTCTCGTATCCCCAGTAGTTCTGGTCCTCAGTCGAGTCAGGAATCACATCGTTCGCGTCGTTCTGTGTCTCCTGGATTGGCAAAAACTCGACCGCCGTAACTCCTAAGCTCGAAAGATACCCTGCCTTCAGCCCGGCCCCGTAAAAGGTGCCCTGGTATTCCGAAGGCGTATTCGGATCCTGCTTGGTAAGCCCGCGCACATTCACCTCGTAAATCACGTCGTCCTTTTGCGCCCGCGTCGGATTGGAGCCCGTACTCTGGGTGCTCGGCTCCAGCACGATGCCTTTGGGTGCATAGATTCCGCTGTCAATGTCGCGGTTCGACGCCCCCGAGGCAAAGATGTCTGCGTTTTGATTGTTGGCGTTCAGCGGGTCCTGGCTGATTTCTCGCGCATACGGGTCAAGCAGCAGTTTGTTCGGATTAAAGCGGTTGCCGTTCGAATCCACGTCTGAGATGAACCCAACCGACGAGCCCTTTGTCCAACTCGAGCTGTACGTCCAGTTCGGCCCCCAGGCGCGGTATCCGTAATACACCGGACCGGTGATGCCGTCTCCCTGGATGGTGGAGACGGGCACAATCACCTGCCACACGTCGTTACTTTGTTCGGATAGCGGGAATGTGGCCGACTCCTCGACGCCGTAGCCGGCCGTGTACAGATAGAGAACCATGTAGGTAGCCTGCGATGAATACACCCTGAAGGTAATCTGGGTGCTGTTTGAGTTATAGAACGCGCCCAGATTCATGCTGTCGATTGCGGCATGAGCCTTTGTGGCTGTGTCACCGGTGAGAGAAGCGCAAACAAGCAGCGCCGCGATCTTCAGAAATTTCATGGATGGTCTCCGTTCCTCAAGTGGGGGAATTGCCTGATTCTCGAATAAGGCCGCATGAGAAGGAGGTGCGTGCAGGTACCTCGTCGACTTCCCGAGCACGGTAGAGGAAAGACACAGTTCCGCGCAATCTCCTCGGCTTCTTCAACGCTTCAATTCTTCATCAACAGGAAAACAATCTTGAATCAGCGCGTTACCTTGGTAAAACAACTGCCTCAATGGATGCGCCGCCTGAAACTAACATTGCCGCTCGTCATTCTGTATGCTTGAAACTGTTTCACGCTATCGGATTCTTGTTACGCCAATGCGATATTCCACCCAATTTCTGCTCTCGGCGCTCAGCGCGGCGCAGTTTCCGGTTCTTGAGCTTCCTGAGGTCGCGTTTCTGGGCCGCTCGAATGTGGGCAAATCGAGCCTGCTCAATGCGCTGGTAGGCGAGAAGGCGGCAAAGGTCTCGTCTACGCCGGGACGCACACGCGCCATAAATTTTTTTCTCGTTTTGGACGAGAGGGACGGCAAGAAGATGGTATTTGCCGATCTGCCCGGCTACGGGTATGCAAAGATCTCAAAGTCCATCTCCGCCGAGTGGCCGAAGTTCATTGAGCCCTATCTTACCGGCCGCGAGAATCTGAGGCTTTGCGTTTGCCTCATCGACTCGAACGTTGAGCCGCGTCCGAGCGACGCGCAGTTGTTCGACTGGCTGCGCGCGGCGCGGCGCGAATTCGTTGTTGTTGCCACCAAAGTCGATCGCCTGAGCGGCAACCAGCGCACTCGCAACCTTGCCGCACTCAAAAAGACGCACCGGCTCGATGACGTAATCGCCTTATCGGCAAAGACCGGCTACGGCATCAAAGAGCTGTGGGGGAGGATCGAAGAGGCGGGGAATAGGGCATAGAGAATAGGAAATAGGAAATAGGGAATAGGGATCAGAGATCAGAGATCAGAGCCGTCAGTTTCAAAGCTGCCGCGGCCTCGCAAACCACCGAGCGCACGCGCCGCGCCTTTGACCCGAGATATCGAGGCGAGAGTCGCAGCCAGCGACGATTCACAAAGTCGCCTTCCGCAATCGCTCCCGCCAGAATCTCTTCGATGCGCGCCGATTCGCGCGTGAGGGCCGCGGGAATCTCGACGGTGAAGAGCGCCTGTCCAGACGCGAGCGGTTGCGGATCGATGCGCCGCGCGCCCTGTGAGACGAACTCGGTAAGGACGGTCGAAGGCGCGCAATCGGCCGGCAGCAGATCGGGCTTCACGCCGCGCTCGAGCATCTCGCACTCCACTTCGTCGTGCGCCGCGCCCACACAAACTGAGACGGCCTCATGCTTGCGGATTTGATTCTTGAGGATGCGCAGAGCCTCGTCAAGTGTGGTAACGACAAAATCGACGGCGCCCTCGCGCATGGCCTGCCTGCTTGCGGCCTGATCGGCCGTTGCGGTCAAAGTCGCCGCGCCCGCGATGTTGCCTGCAATGGTGAGCACGCTGCCGTGCGCATCGAGCTCGCCCGCGTAGAATAACGTGCCGCCCAGGTGTTCCCTTTGATTCGT
>JASHVU010000789.1 GCA_030044455.1 Acidobacteriaceae bacterium
GAGCGCGATTGGATCAGCGCCGAGTGGGGCGTGAGCGACAACAATCGCAAGGCGCGCTTTTACCGGCTCACCGAACGAGGCCGCGAACAGCTGGTGCAGAAGACCAGCGAGTGGGAGCGGCTTACCCGCGCGATGGGACTGGTGCTGGGCGGCAACTCCCGATCGGAAGAGGCCTGAAAGAGGATCGACGCATGTTCAAGCGCAAACGCAGCACCCAGGATTTCGACGAGGAGATGCGGGCGCATCTTGCGCTCGAAGCCGACGCGCTGAAGAGTGAAGGCTTCAGCGACGAAGAAGCCAAGCGCCGCGCGCATGTCACCCTCGGCAACCTGCAAGTTGCGCACGAGCGGTTTCACCTGAAGGGCCGTGTGGCGTGGCTCGACAATCTGGCCCGCGACCTGAAGTACGCTTTGCGCCAGTTCATCAGGCATCCGGGATTCACGCTCACCGCAACCCTCACGCTGGCTCTGGGCATTGGCGCAAACACCGCCATCTTCACGGTCATTCAATCGGTACTGCTGGCGCCGCTGCCGTATGCAAACCCCGGCCGGCTGGCGCTGCTTGAAACGCATTGGACCGACAGCGGCCATACCGCGCCGCGCATGACCGGGCCTGACGCGGTGGATGTGCGCGCCCAGGCCAGGGACCTTGAGGCGGTGAGCCTGTTCGCCGGCGGCAACGAGGGTGTGGGGCTGCGCGACCACGCTACGTATACCGAAGTGACCTGGGTGGATGAGAACTTTGCGCGCGTCTTCAGCCTGCGGCCAATTGCGGGGCGATTGTTCAGCAATGCCGAGAGTCATCGCGCGGCGTTGGTGAGCGAGACGTTTGCTCGCGACAACTTCGGCGGCGCGCAGACGGCGCTGGGGCAAACGCTGCACATCGAGAGCGAAGCCATTCAGATTGTGGGGGTGGTAAGCGGCGGGTTCGATTATCCCGGCAAGACCGAAGTGTGGGAAGCGTTCCCGCTCAAGCCCGATTCGATGTCGCGCACAGCCTTTAACTATCGCGCCGTGGCGCTGCTGGCCCCAGGCGCCGGCTTCAAGCAAACGCAAGCCGAGCTCGATGGCCTATCGCAACGGCTGCAAACACTCTACCCGTCAGACAATCGGGCCAAAGTGATTAAGGCAGTGCCGCTCGCCCGTGCGCTAACGGGTCAAGCGCGCCCCACGCTGATGCTGTTGTGGGCCACGGTCGGCATCATTCTGTTGATTGCCTGCGTCAACGTCACGCATCTCGAATTGGTGCGCGCCATGGAGCGGCAGCGCGAGATTGCCATTGCCAAGGCGCTTGGTGCGCGGCGCTGGCAGGTGATGCGGCCCGTGCTGATTGAGAGTCTTATGCTGGCAGCCATCGGGGCAGCCGTGGGCGTGCTGCTGGCGGCGCCGGCAGTGCGGATTCTCGTCGCCATGGCGCCCAGGGAGCTTCCACGTGCAGCCGAGATTCACATGAACGTGTGGGTGCTGGCGTTTACCGTGGCCATTTCCGCGCTCACGGCACTGGCCGCAGCAATCTTGCCGGCGATGCGTGCGGCAAAGGTGGAAGCGGCTGAGGCATTGAAGCACGACGCCAGCCGTGGCATGACACGCAGAGGCGCAGCTACGCTACGCGACTCGCTGGTGATTGCGGAGGTTGCGGCAACTTTTGTGCTGGCCATCGGCGCCGCTTTGCTGCTGCGCTCAATGGCCGCGCTGATGGCGCGAGATATGGGCTACCAGACGCGTCAGTTGCTGGTTGTTGACGCCGATGCTCCGGCGCATGCCGATGCCGATTACCTGCGCGCCATCCAGCAGTTCAACGGTCTGTTTCAAGAGCTTGGCGCGATGCCCGGTGTGGAGCGCGCAGCCGGCGTGATGGGATTGCCGACCAGCGCATATGGATCGAATGGTTATTACGCAACGCGCGGAGGTCTGCCCATCGATCCCGCCCATCAGCCGTGGGCAATTTTCACCGTTGCGAGCCCCGGCTATTTTGAGACGATGAGCATTCCGATGAAGCGCGGCCGCGACTTCAGTTCGGCCGACAACTACCAGAGCCCGTTTGTGGCCGTTATCAGCGAGTCGCTGGCGCGGCAAAGCTTCGGTGACGCTGACCCGGTGGGCAAGCAGATCCAGTGCGGACTCGATTCGGACAAGTGGATGACGGTGATTGGCGTGGTGGGAGACGTGCGCCAGGACTCGCCCGCAGACAAGCCGGGCCCCACGCTCTACATGCCCATGGCGCAGCATCCGTACTACGCCAACCAGATTCACATTGTGCTGCGCACGCGGGTGGCGCCGCTCTCGATCATGAATGCGGTGCGGGCCAGAATCGTCCACACCAATCCCATGATCGCGATGAAATTCACCACCATGGATGCAATGGTGAGCGACTCGATTACCGTCGAACGGTTCCGCGCAACGCTCATCTCATTGTTCGCCGGGGCGGGACTGCTGCTGGCGATGCTGGGTGTGTACGGAACGACGGCTTATTCCGTTGCGCAGCGAACGGTGGAAATTGGGATACGCATGGCGTTTGGCGCGGATCGCGGCGTGATCCTCGGGGCGATTCTGCGCCATGCGGTCGCATTGGCCTGTGGCGGCATTGCTGTCGGTCTGGCGTCCAGCATGCTGCTGGTGCGGCTCGTCGCAGCCATGCTGGTCGGTGTGCATCCTGTTGACCCGTTAAGCATGAGTGCGGCCGCAGCACTATTGCTGTTGACGGCGCTGGCAGCATCTTCGGCGCCGGCGCTGAAGGCTACGCATGTGAGCCCAAGCGACGCGCTCAGGGCAGAGTGAGGGGCACTCGCGCCGGGGTGCCCCGCTCAAGCAGAGCCTAAACGGGGCACGCGGCGGAGCAAAACAGCGCTGTCCTTACTGTTATCCCTACCCACTTTTCTTCAAAAGGATTTCTTCGTATGCTGGGTTCGATCTATCAGCCAATGATGCGTCTTGGCGTTGCAGAAGGAGAACGGGAATGTTAATTATGCAAGCCGAAGAGGAGATTCGGACAGAGAGTCGTGCCCGCTGTTCAAGATAAGGCGCACCCGCAACTCATCAAACACCTGGCGCTTCCGAAGGGGCACTAATGGATTATCGGTGTCCGAAACACAGAGGCTCTGGGTTTCCTCGGATTCCAGGCATTGGGTGGGTGCCACGTAAGGTCCGGGGAGGGCGGCGCAGCCACAAGCGCAGCGATCCTAAGAGGTCGTGATCGGAACCGGGACTCCCGGCATCAGGTTCCCAGCGCAAACCCCCGCGCTGACTCGAGCAACTTCGCTACGGATTCCTTTGAGCACGACTCGGTGTAGATGCGCATGAGCGGTTCAGTGCCGCTGGCGCGGAGCAGCAGCCAGGTTTCGGCCGCGTTGGGTTTCGATTTTGCCTCGCGATTGTCGAGGTAAAACTTAACGCCGTCGAGAGTCTCAGTGCGCAGAATCGGCATGCCGGCAAAGCTCGTGTCGCCAGCGGGTAGAGCTTTGGCACGGGCGATGGCCGCGTTCTTAATGTCGTCGGAAATGTGCAGATCGATGCGGCCGTACTGGTGCTCGCCGTACTCGGCCTGCAAATCGGCCACAAGCTGGCCTAACGTTTTGCCTTCTTCGGCCATCACGTTGGCCAATAACAGCGCGTTCAATATGCCATCGCG
>JASHVU010000790.1 GCA_030044455.1 Acidobacteriaceae bacterium
AGGCTTACAATCCATCCAGAATGGCACAGCGCAAGATTGTCCATGTCGACATGGACGCTTTTTACGCGTCGGTGGAGCAGCGTGACGATCGAAATCTGCGCGGCAAGCCGGTGGTGGTTGCATGGCGGGGAAATCGCTCGGTCGTCTGCGCCGCATCTTATGAAGCCAGGGCGTTTGGCGTTCGCTCGGCCATGCCCGCCGTTCAGGCCGAGCGCCTTTGCCCCGGCGCTGTCTTTGTTCCTCCCGATTTCACCCGGTACCGCGCCGTTTCCAGGCAGACTCGGGAAATCTTCAAGCGTCATACCGACCTGATTGAGCCGCTGTCCCTCGACGAAGCGTACCTCGACGTGACCGAAAACAGGACCGGTCTCCCGACTGCAACTCGTGTGGCGCGAGCCGTCAGGGCCCAGATTTGGGACGAACTGAATCTCACCGCATCTGCCGGCGTGGCTCCTAACAAGTTTCTGGCGAAGATTGCCTCAGATTGGCGTAAGCCGAACGGATTATTCGTGATCCAGCCAGACGACATCGACAGTTTCTTGCCGCCGCTGCCGGTGGGCCGCCTGCCGGGAGTCGGCAAAGTGACTGAGTCGCGGCTCGCAGAACTGGGTGTGAAGACGGTAGGCGACCTACGCGCCTTTGAGACCGCAGAGCTCGAGCGGCGCTTCGGGCGGCATGGGCAGCGGCTTTTCGAGCTGGCGCGCGGCATCGACCTCAGCCCGGTTGTTCCCGACCGGCCGACGAAGTCCATCTCTGCTGAAGACACCTTTGAGCGCGATGTGCCTCTCGCCGAAACCGAACCACTGATTCGCAGGCTCGCGGAAAAAACCTGGGCATCGTCGCGCAAAGAGACGCGCGTAGCCCGGACTGTAGTTTTGAAGCTGAAGACCAGCGATTTCAGAATCCTCACCCGGAGCCTGACCCCGTATTCGCCACCGTCAACGTGTGACGAACTTACAAGCATCGCTCTGTCTCTCAGGGACCGCGTGAACCTGGGTTCGCGGCAACTGTACCGTTTGGTAGGCGTGGGCCTGAGCAATTTTTGCGACCCTGAAGATGAGCCCCAGGCCGAGCTCTTCAGAGATGCGCACCCGAACCCGTAATTGCCCAAAGATTCTAGCCCGGAAACCCGGAGAGAGCAGAGGCCTTTAGGCCTCTGAATCAAGCAAACAATTGCATCCTGGGCTTGAGCCCCCAAAGGGGTCGCATTCGGAAATCTCGCTGAGCTAGATCAGTCTTTCCGCAACCTGTATAGTCGATCAGTTAAGGAGAACCATGAGCGAAGACCAAGGAAAAGAAGTGGACACAGCCCCGCTTCTGTTGAGCGAAAGGTTCACCCGCGCGGTGGATTATGCGCGAACCCTCCATATCGAGCGGCGCAAAGGAACAGAGATTCCATACATGGCGCATCTGCTGGGCGTGGCGTCGCTGGTGATGGGCGAGTCGGGTCGCGTGGATTTCCTGGTGACCGAGGACATGGTGATTGCCGCACTGCTTCACGATTCCGTGGAAGATCACGGCGGCGAGCCTCGCCTCAAAGACGTTGAATTCAACTTTGGATCGAATGTTGCCCGGATGGTAAAGGGCCTCTCAGACACGCTGGCTGCGGATTCGAGCGACAAAGAGCCGTGGGAGGACCGCAAAAGGAAGTATCTCGACCGCCTGCGCGACGAGCCCCTGGATGTGCAATTGATTTCAGCAGCCGACAAACTCTACAACGCACAGTCGATTCTCACCGATTATAGGCTAATTGGCGAGGAGATTTGGCGTCGTTTCAAGCGTGGGAGCGAGCAGCAACTCCGGTACTTCGATGAGTTGCTCAAGATTTTCAAGACCTCGGGCGCAAACGAAATCGTCGACGAGCTGGAACGCGTGGTGAAGAAACTCAAAGAGGAAACGGCGAAGGGATAGTCTCGTCTGCGGTCAAGTGAGCGATTCAGCGCAATCCCTGAATCGCAGAGCAGGCGCAAAACACGGAACCGAGCGCCGAAAAAAGGTAAGATGATGTTGAAACAGGCGAAACAACGCCATAGTAAAATAGCAACGAAACGAAGAAGCTCTAATCGCGCAGCCCCAGGTAGAGGCGGCAAAGAGCCGGTGTCCGGCGCAGATCATAAGGCGCGTTCAACTCTTGGTTGAATGCGTAATTGCGATATGTCAGCTCGTCAGGGCACGCTCTAGCCGTTGAAACCACCCCCCGGGGCCAATGCATTTTCTGAGTAGCTGTAGCCCGGAACCGAGTGGCTGAGTCGGCGCGACCACCAGGGAGCGGCGACCTTGGGAAGAATCGGAAAGGACAAAGTAACTCAGAAAATACCGTAGCTTCGAATTGGCAAGACAATGACCGCGGATTCGCAGCATCTAATCTCAGGATTAGGCCAGTGGCGCAGGCATTTCTCTTTCCTATCCTTCTCCATTTTCCAGGCCAGGAGGCTTGCTATCGAGCAATTGGGCCATGATCAAACCTTGCGTGCCAACGCGGGGGGAAGCCATGGGCTCATCACGGGAAAGATTTGCCTTCTAAGGCAAGCTCGGCTCCTGGCTGGATTTCTTCAATTACTGCAGGCTTTGGTCCCCATGTGCTGGTTGCTTTATCTAAATACAGGTTCGCATACCGGAAAAATAGGCTCAGAAGAGACGAGGAGCCGCACGAGCCCTCTACTATTCGGGTGGCTGCGAAAGGGGCTGCCTGTCCTTGGCTGCGGGCTTCTTGCACTTTTTTGTGGAGCGACCATCAGCGCTCAGGAGTACAGCTCTCACTATCTCGGCATTGCCGAGGGGCTCACCTACACCTCGCCGCAGGTGGTGTTCACGCGCCTCCTTTCAGCCGACACCGATATCTCGGGTCTTCAGAATCTGTCCTTCGATGCCGGTGCGAGTTCGCTTTCGGTACAACACTCTACGCTGAACAGCTCCGTGGGACCCAATAATGTCACCTACCGTTACCGGATGCTCGGCGAGTCACGTGACTGGACCGAGACATCTCGGCGTGAGCTGGAGTTTGTCCACCTGGCGTTGGGAAAATACCGGCTTCAGGTTGAGGCCGGCGATGGACTCGACAACTGGAGCGGGCGCGTTGGCGAATACGCCTTCGCAATCAGGGAGCCGTGGTATAAGGCCTGGTGGTTTCTGCTGCTTTGCGTCATTGTGCCCTCGTTGATCTTCGTCGGTTTACTACGTCTTCGCGACGCCAGCCTCCACGCCCGCGAACGCGAACTTCTACGCATGGTTGAAGAAAAAACCGCCGACCTGCAGCGGGCCAATGAAGAGCTGATGCTCCTTTCCGCAACCGATGCACTTACCGGCCTGGCCAACCGCCGTTGCTTCGATCAGACACTCGAAAAAGAGTGTGCTCGCCTCCACCGCTCCGATTCGCCCCTCTCACTGGTTCTTTTCGACGTGGATCATTTCAAGGCACTCAATGACTCGCTTGGCCATCCGCGCGGAGATGTGTGCCTGGCTTTGCTCGCCGGCGAAATGAATCGTATTGCCCGGCGGTCCATTGATCTGGTTGCGCGCTTCGGCGGCGAAGAATTCGCCATGATTCTGCCCAATACAAGCGTTGAAGGCGCGCGACGGATTGCGGAGATGTTCCGCCGCTCAGTCCTGGATCTGAATCTTCCTCATCCGGCTTCGCCTGGGCCGCCGTATCTCACCATCAGCGCGGGCGTAGCCTGTGCCACAGACGGACAGGATACTCCCCAGAAACTGGTGGCAGCCGCCGACCGGGCGCTCTATACGGCCAAGCGCCAGGGCCGCAACCGCGTCATTGTCGCGATACCTGAAGCTCAAAAGGTCCCCGCGCCGCCGCCGTCACCACTATATTAGGCAGTGTGTGAAGAATCTCTGTGCAGTCGTCTTGTACAAGGACACGACGGAGGAAGCAGAGGCCTTCAGGCTTCTGAAACGAGCTTGGTAAAGCACTATGGGCTTCAGCCCCTGATGCCTGCTTTCTTCA
This sequence comes from Acidobacteriaceae bacterium, assembly GCA_030044455.1. GTDB lineage: Bacteria > Acidobacteriota > Terriglobia > Terriglobales > Acidobacteriaceae > Telmatobacter. Next base: position 3,959 of record JASHVU010000790.1, read on the forward strand.
CAAAACTGCACCGATCCGAGTCGCCGGAAGCTTCAGCGACCTACACTCCTTCCATGCGCCTTTTCATCGCAATCCCGCTTGGTGAGGCGGTTGAAGTCGAGCTCAAGCGCCTCACCGCCAGGCTGCGCCCCGCAGCGCCCCATCTGCGCTGGTCTTCACCCCAGTCCTGGCACATTACCCTCCAGTTCCTGGGCAACACGAATGAGGAGCAGTACCCGCGTATGCTTCTGCGTTTGTCGGCTTTAAAGGCCGCGCCTTTCGTCATCGAATTCGAAGGTCTTGAGGTCTTCGACCGCGCGGGCGTTTTTTCCCTCAGCGTTCGACCATCGCCTGCGCTTGTCACCCTTCAGGAAATGGTCGTAGCCGCAACCCACCCCTGCGGCTTCGAACCCGAAGACCGCCCGTATCACCCTCACATTTCTCTCGCACGGTCAAAGTCAGCCAACCGCGGCCCCAACGAACAGGCGTTCATTCGTGGGGTGGAGAACCTCAGCCGCGAACTGCGCAGGTTGATGGATCGCGCCGGCAAGAGAGTGCGCCTCGACCGCTTTACCGCGTCAGAGTTTCGCCTCTACGAGAGCCACTTGTCCTCGACCGGGTCGAAATACGAGGTGAAATGCCGGTTTACGCTGGCCGAATGAGACCGCCATCAGCCTGTTTGGGGAACCGGCAATGTGCTCAAAAAGAGGTGGAAAGGCACGAACCCTAGTCAGTCCTTTACCGTCGGGCACCTTTCCTCGCACAATGTTTGCAAGCGTGAGACAACACTCGCCTCCTCCAAACAACTCAAGTTACGAGAGCGATCCCACAGTTGCTTTATCTCAAAGCCGCTGCTGCTAAGCGGCACTTCCCTTAAGGAAGTGCCACACTTCGAGAAATCCGAAGGGGCACGAAAGCTTTGGAAGCGCCCTAAGAGCACTCTCATGGATGAATCAAATTCGGGAACTAAGTCGCAAGTCCTTGGAAACGAGCGCGAGAGAAACCTTGAAAAGCACTACACTCAAGGGCTGGACTAAGTCGCTCGACGGTAATTCAAAGACTTACGGCCGACGTTGATTAATCGGGTTCATCCACGAGACGACTTCTAGCGAAATGGTGTTTGCCCTCGGGAACTTCTTACGAAACCGCCAGATCTTCGATCCATTCTGGAAAACCTTGAGATCCAGATTGTCTCCGTCGTAAAGCTTTTACGATTTCGGCTGCTCTACCGACTTCGTCTTTTACGCTTTCAGTGGCTGGTCATTCTTCTTGAAATGCTGCTTCTCGAATGCCGGCTCATCAGAACCGCTGGCCCGGACACCTCTCTGAGCTATGGGCGATCGCTTTCCAGGTTTCGGGTCCTTAACAGGGCATCTGTCAGCGGCACTGGGGTATGTCTTTCTCAAAACCGCAAGATACCTTAATTGATACCCCAATCCCGAACAGGATGCCAAGGTTTGGGATCGCATGGTGCGGCAATTCATTCAAAGTAAAATAGTTAACCAAGAATTGATGCCGGTTGGGAAAGAGTGAATCCAACAGATGGTGGCCAGGGACGGGATTGAACCGCCGACGCCGGCCTTTTCAGGGCCGCGCTCTACCACTGAGCTACCTGGCCTCAGTGCAGATTAATGTTGCAAATTCCTGCGCGGAGTTCCGGGTTGGGCCGGAGAGGGTGGGTGAATCCACGAACAGTACGCTGCAACAACCTGAACAGTATACCAAGTAAGAATGTTACGGGCCAACCGCGACGCGCGCCCGATTCCTTCCAGAAACGGTGTGAACACTGGCCTGCCCGATGAGCTCAAACCTGGGCTGGTTGCACTACACTGGTTTGCAATCATGCGCAGCAAGACTGCTACTTTCCTCTTCCGATTCTCTGTTTGCCTGGCGCTGGCCGCACTCAGCGGATGCGAACGCAAGCCCGCCGCCGTCCAAGGCCCAAGGACGAAGGCCGAAAAGCGGGCCGGCCTCATCTACGATGCCAATCTGCACCAGGGGCCAGAGGCGCTACGCGTTTTTCTGGCTGGCTTTCCCAAGGGCGCGGACCTGCACATTCACCTCTCGGGCGCTGTATATGCTGAAACTTTCATCCGCGACGCAGGTGAGGACGGTTTGTGCGTCGACGCGACCACGATGAGCTTTGTGAAACCTCCGTGCCGCGGAAAACTGGTTCCGGCGAACGATCTCCATGGCGATATAAGCCCCGCCAACCAGGCGCTGTATGACGAACTGATTGACTCGTTCTCGTTGCGCAGCTATGTGCCACACACGAGTTGGAGTGGGCACGACCAGTTCTTTGCCACGTTTGGCAAGTTCGGTGGGCTGAGCAAGAGCCACACGGGCGAGTGGGTTGATGAAGTGGCGAGCCGGGCGGCGGCAGAGAACCAGCAATATCTCGAGCTGATGCAGACGCCGGCCTTCAGCCACGCGGCCCAGATCGCACACCAGATCGGTTGGAATCCTCAACTTGAGCAAGGCGATCCCCAGGCCTTTGCGCAATTGAGGCAGGCGCTGCTCGACCATGGCCTTCGCGATGAAGTTGCACCGGACCGCGACGACGCACGCCAGGCTGAAGCCCAGCGCAAGACAATGGAGCACTGCGATACCCCAGAGGCAACAGCGGCATGCCAAGTCGAGATCCGCTACATCTATCAGGTGCTGCGCGGGTTTCCTCCCGAACAGGTGTTTGCTCAAGCGCTGCTGGGTTTTGAGGCGGTGACCTCAAGCATTGAGGCCGGTGACAACACCTGGGTCGGTATCAACTTTGTGCAGCCGGAAGACGGCTTCATCAGCATGCGCGATTACACGTTGCAGATGAAGATGGTGGCGTATCTGCACTCGGTGTACCCCAAAGTACACATTTCGCTGCACGCGGGCGAGCTGGCGATGGGTCTGGTGCCGCCCGAGGGTCTTCGGTTCCATATTCGTCAGGCGGTGGAGATTGGGGGTGCCGAACGCATCGGCCACGGCGTCGACA
>JASHVU010000791.1 GCA_030044455.1 Acidobacteriaceae bacterium
TACGGCACCCAGGACCGCAACGGCATGCTCATGTACTATGTGTCGCTGGCGCCCGGCATGTACAAGACCTTCGGCACACCCTTCGATGCGTTCTGGTGCTGCACCGGCACGGGAAGCGAAGAATACTCCAAGCTCACTGACTCCATCTACTTCCACGACGACTCATCTCTCTTCGTCAACCTCTTTATCCCCTCCACGCTCAACTGGAAAGAGCGCGGCCTCAAGCTGCGGCTCACCACTGAGCTTCCCCAGGATGACCGCATCACGCTCAAATTCGACGCCGCTCCCTCTAGCCACACACCGCTTAGAATTCGCGTTCCCTACTGGGCGACCAAAGGCGTCACGGTCAGCATCAACGGCACGCAGCAAGAAGTAACGGCAACACCTTCAACCTACCTCACGCTCGACCAGGACTGGAAGACCGGCGACGCGATCACAATTGAAATGCCTCTGCCGCTCCACCTCGACACCACGCCCGACGACAAGACTGTCCAGGCGGCAATGTATGGCCCGCTCGTGCTTGCGGCTCTGCTTGGCACCGACGGGCTCACCACTTCGATGATCTACGGCGGCAATGGCCCGCGCGGATTCGATGACGGTTATCCGATGCCGGGCATTGATCTGCGCCACCGCATGCATCGCGGCGAGAACGGCGAAGCCACTCCGCCGCCACCCCCGCCTGTCGATGAAGTCTGGTTCGAGCAGGCTGAGGCCGGACCGCAGTATGCGCTGCGCTTCCATACCAAGGGCCGTGGGCCAACGCATACTCTGGTGCCGTTGAATCAGATCATGGACGAGCGCTACTCGGTTTACCTGAAACGTATCGACTCATAAATCGGCGCGGCGTGAGTGCTCCTGACACCGCACTGCGGCGCTTATTGCAGCTCATGGCGGTCCCAGGATAGGTGTACATCACTCAGTTTGTATGGGGTCGCCCCTCTTTGAGTCGCGGTGACCCGGCTTCAGGGTAAAGCAATCCCGGAACCGCCTCAGCCCGCAGTTTCAGGCTGGACCGAGCGAACCAATAGCGTCTAACTTCATAATTACGCGGACGAGAATTCGCAATGCTGTCCGGCCAAAGAGAGCCGAGGCCGTTGAGAGGCGTAATTTTGTATGTTTTGTATGATTTGGGTGTAGCAGAATCGCCGTTTCGAGGTAAAATTCTCCTAATGTATGCAATTTTGTAGACATTATCATGCCTAATATTTCTTTGCCGCTACGTATCGAGGTGATTGATTCGCATACGGCGGGTGAGCCCACCCGCTGCGTGCTTTCAGGCGGCCCGCATCTCGGCACTGGCCCTATCGCCCACCGCCTTGAAAATCTTCGCACTCACCACGATGTCTTCCGTCGCGGCATTCTCTGTGAACCCCGTGGTTCCGAAGTGCTTGTGGGTGCTCTCCTGCTTGAGCCGGTCGACCCCGTGGCCGCGGCAGCCGTCATCTTCTTCAACAACGCTGGATATTTGGGCATGTGCGGTCACGGCATGATCGGGGTTGCCGCAACCCTCTCGTACCTGGGCAGAATCTCCCCCGGCAAACATCTTATTGAGACTCCCGTCGGCGACGTTACCATCTCCCTCGACGAGAAAAACGAAGTCACTGTATCGAATGTCGAGGCCTACCGTTATCTCAAGCATGTCTCCGTCGAGTTGCCAGGACATGGCGTGATTCACGGTGACGTGGCCTGGGGCGGCAATTGGTTCTTCCTCATTGAGGAACACCCATTTACCCTGAGCCTGGAGCACGAAGAGCAGTTGACGGCGTTCACCTGGCAGGTGCGGCAGGCGCTCGCGGCGAACGGCATCACCGGCGCAAACGGAGCCGAGATCGACCACATTGAGCTGTTCACCGCCGCGCACAATCCGGCCAATCAAAGCCGCAACTTCGTTCTCTGCCCCGGCAAGGCATTCGATCGTTCCCCGTGCGGCACAGGAACCAGCGCCAAAATGGCCTGCCTGGTCGCCGATGGCAAACTTGCGCCTAGCCAGATGTGGCGCCAGGAAGGCATTCTGGACAGCGTCCTGACCGGTCATGTCGAGCTCGATGGCGATCGCATCCTCCCCTTCATCACTGGCTCGGCATACGTCACTTCCACGGCCTCGCTCATCTTCCAATCCAACGACCCATTTCGCAACGGAATCGCTCTGCACAACGGAAAAGTGCTGTGAGCGAGGTGATGCACTTCGATGTCGGCATTGCCGGTGGCGGAATTGTCGGCTGTGCCTGCGCTTTGGCCTGCGCAAAGCAGGGCTTTAGTGTGGCGCTGGCCGAGCGCGACGTACTGGGCAGCGGAGCCACAGCCGCGGGAATGGGCCACATCGTCGTCATGGACGACTCTGAGGCGCAATTTGCGCTCACGCGCTTCTCGCAACAGCTATGGCATGCTCTCGACCTTCCCGCCTCGGCAGAATACGTACAGGCAGGGACCCTGTGGATTGCGGCCGACAGCGAAGAGATGGAGGCCGCGGAGCGAAAGCAACTCTGGTACTCCGCGCGCGGCGTGCCGTGTCGCCTGCTCAGCGGGAGCCAGTTGAAGAGCGAAGAGCCGAATCTCGCTGACAGTCTCGCCGGTGGATTGTTGGTCGAGGAAGATGCCGTTGTCTATCCTCCGGTAGCGGCATTGGAGCTGGCGCGCCGCGCCGAAAAGCTTGGCGCGCGGCTCATCGTCGGCCAAGCGGTCAAATCCGTCGGTAACGGCTGCATCGTGCTCGAGGATAATACCGAAATCCGGGCGAACCGGCTGATTCAGGCTCTCGGCGCTTACGCTACTGACGTTTTGCCCGAGCTGCCGGTGCGCAAACGCAAAGGACATCTGGTTATTACCGATCGCTATCCCGGCTTCGTTCATCATCAACTTGTCGAGCTGGGCTACCTTAAGAGCGCGCACAGTTCGGCGACTGACTCAGTCGCGTTCAACGTGCAGCCGCGCCCCACAGGCCAGGTGTTGATTGGTTCCTCACGTCAATACGGTGCTGACGATACCACCATCGACCATGAGCTTCTCGGCAGGATGCTCAACCGCGCCGTCATCTACATGCCCGCTATCGGCGACCTCAACCTCATTCGCGTCTGGACGGGTTTTCGCGCCGCCACACCGGACAAGCTTCCGCTCATCGGCCCTGCTCCGCGCGACTCCACGCTCTGGCTTGCCACCGGTCATGAAGGCCTTGGCATCACCACCTCGTTAGCTACGGCCGAACTGCTGGTTGCAGCGTTCACCGGCAAGGCACCCACCATCGCGCCCGAGCCTTATTTGCCCATGCGCTTCGAACGGGCCACAACACAAGCATATGCAACTCGGGAGGAGTTATGAACTGGAACGGCGTAATGCCTGCCATGACCACCGCATTCAATCCCGATCTCTCGGTCGATCACGCCACTGTCGCACGCCATGCGCAATGGCTTATTGAGAACGGCTGCACCGGCATCATCTGCCTTGGTTCGCTGGGCGAGGCCTCCACGCTCAAATTCAATGAGAAGGTCGATGTCTTGAACACCGTGATGGCAGCCGTGGCCGGCAAAGCTCCCATCGTCGGAACCATCTCGTCGCTTTCGACCGTCGAAGCTGAAGAACTGGCGCGGGCCGCACAGACTGCCGGCTGCAGTGGCCTGATGATTTTGCCGCCCTATGTGTACAAGGGCGACTGGCGTGAAATGAAAGCCCATGTCGCGGCGATTCTCAAGGCCACGCCTTTGCCCGGCATGCTCTACAACAACCCCGTCGCGTATGGAACTGACTTTCTCCCCGAACAGATCGTCGAACTCGCCAACGAACATCCCAATCTTGCCGCGGTCAAGGAGTCTTCGACCGATGTCCGCCGGGTCACTGCGATTCGCGCCCTGCTGGCTGATCGGCTGGCCGTCTGTGTCGGCGTTGATGATGCAATCGTTGAGGGCATTGCCGCCGGAGCCGTGGGATGGGTTGCAGGTCTCGTCAACGCCCTCCCACGCGAGTCGGTCGATCTGTTCAACCTGGCTGCTGCCGGCAGGAGCAAAGAGGCCTTCGAACTCTACCGCTGGTTCCTGCCACTGCTTCGCATGGATACCGAGCCGAAATTCATCCAGCTCATCAAGCAGGTTCAGCAGGAGGCCGGCGCCGGCTTTGCCCGCGTGCGCCCGCCCCGCCTTGAAGTGATCGGCGAAGAACTCGCCGCGACGCGCGCCGCGTTCGAGTTCGCACAGGCCAATCGTCCCGCGTGTGCGGTCGCCAGCACGCCGTTCCGGGCGCAGGTTCAATCTGTCGTCTAGTCGTCCGCGAGCTATTTCCGTAAATAGGGCTTGTTCCGGCCTCAAATCGAAGAAGGGCAGCTTCAATCACGAAGCTGCCCTTTGTTTTCTACGCGCCCGCCGTTTTACCAGCTGCCACGCTCGCCAAAAATCTCAATCACGTGGGCCAGCCTTGCGCAGCCGTTCTCCCAGTTCAAATACAGCGCGCGTTCCAGGCGATCGTCATTGCCTTCAAGCAGCGCAGCGATAATCTCCTCGTGTTCTTTCACCGACACATGAAGTTCGTTGATGATCGAACTCGCATACAGCCGCCAGTAGCGCTCCGTCTGCGGTTCAATTGCGCGATGTAGCGCGGTCAATCGCGGTCCCGCGCCGGCCGCCATCAACAGGCGATGAAATTCGTGATCCAGGTCGAAGATATTCGGTCCGCTCAGGCTTCGATCGCGGGCAATGTTGGCCAGCTTCTCGTTGATCGGCGCCAGCTTCCGAGCCAGTTCCTCGCGATCCGGCTGCGGCAGAAGCGCCGTGCGCCTTCCGGCCAGCCCTTCAAGGCGACCTATGATAGGATACAATTCGGTCGCGTCCTCTTTGGTCAGTGGCGCAACGATCATTCGCGACTTGCTGCCGTTACGGTACTCCAGTACATACCCTTCGCGCTGCAGCAAATAAAGCGCTCCCCTCACCGGGGTCCGGCTCATGTTCAGGTGTTCGCACAGATCGCCCTCTACGATCCAGCTCCCCGGCGCCAGTTTGCCGTGGACGATTAAATCGCGGATCAGCTGAAAGGCCAGTCTCACGCTGGTCCCGTGCTCGGCTTTCTTTGACCGTTTCATTAAACCGTGAACACTCTTTGTCGCTGTACCTGCCATCGCATTCGCTCTCCGGCTCAGAATCCCTTAACCATGCAAGCTTCTCCTTGACTCAGCGTTGCTGAATCTCTCAAATGCGATGCCGATTCGGAAACTTGAGCTGCTTTTAGCATACATTGTTGCATTTATACTTGCCTGCTTTGGCTCCTAATCTGGGCTGTTCTGTCTAGCATTGAGCGGATTCGACGAATTTCGAAGGGACCCTCGGTCCGGCGAAGTCCTGGAGTCCTTTCAGTAGCGTCACCCCTCTGCCAGGAATTCCCAAGCAAAATCAGCGATTTACGGAGGTTCTCCAAGCCCCGTGGAGTTTCAATGCCGCGCAAGATTGCGTTTTCTCAAGGGCAACGTTACTAAAGGCTGTCAGCTCTGCCCTTCACAATTTGGAGAAGCTCCAAAGGAGCGGAGGCTCAAAAGATTGTTCGGATTCCAGCCTGATGGAGACGCGGGCGCTCGCAGTTTAATGCCGTCATGGAGCGATGGAAGTTGTATGCACGCGGCCA
>JASHVU010000792.1 GCA_030044455.1 Acidobacteriaceae bacterium
CTCACTTCCGGTTTCTGAAGCCCCCGAACCTTCGCAGGAATGGGAAGAATCGGCCTCTGTTCTTCGCTCGCCGGGACCGATGGCTCCGCGAGAAGAGCCGAGTTGAGGACCATGGCATTGAGCCGGGCGCTAATCTGCGCCGACAGGCATATCGCGCTGAACGATTCAACGAATTGACGGCGATCCATATTTGTCTAGTCTCCGGGCAGATCATTGCAAAGTATTTGCGCACCCGCCGCGACCGCTTTCATGGGCCGCGCTAGCGGGTATTTATGATGTTTCCGAGACAGTTTGAATCATAGAGAATTCGCGCGTTGTTGGCGAAACGATTCGATTAGCGCTTTTCCCGTATGTCACTTCTTCGTCCGGTAAGCGAGCGCAGAGCTGTTTAGCCGGAACGCGCAGTGGATTACCACTCATTCATATGGTCGGCCACCAAGTTAGGCCGACGCATTAGAGAATGTTAAAAGCTCACGATGCCCGGCTCGATCCAAGCTGCATCGCCGATCCAGATCTCATGCCCCGGCGGCGCCAATATCCGTGCAATCTGCCGGCTGTTACTTCCGGAGTCGATGCTGACCAAAGGATGTCGAATTGGCTTATTTTTCGGCGCGCGCCGACTCGCCTCGATTTAGCCATCGCCGGAGCTGCGATCGATGATGTCCGGCTTCACGAGTCTGAAGTTCGCGTGATCATTCAGTGGTCATCCTGAGCGGATTTTGGCGCGTGTTTTGCGCCAGACGGAGTCGATGGACCTGCATTTTCACGCTTAAGTTCTTCAATGAACTTCCGGCTCAGGACGCTAGCCACGATAGATGTACCCTATCCGGCTATTGTCCGGGGGTTGCCCTTTCTTGGTGCCGGGACGGCTCAGACGCAACGGCTCCTGGGTATTGCAGTCCTGGAACTGCAGTAGTGAAAATCAAAGCTAGAGAGGATTTCGTTGGCCGGGCCGAGAGGGCAATGGCTGTGGTGCGGGCTGGATAATTACCGCCAAAAATACGAAAACGCCGGGGACCGCGGTCCCCGGCGCCTCATATCTTGGTGACCTAACAGGTCGATTCAATGCCGTCCTCCGGCTCGGTTTGCGATGGACTAGCCAGCTTGCGCCGGTTGTGCTCATCACTCGCCTGTACTGGCGACCTGCGTCGAGCTTGCGCCCTTCGCCGCCTCTCCAGCCGCGCCGTCTGCATTCCGTGCAGCTTGCGCTGCCCTTCATGCATCCGACTCGCCGCCGATAGAACTCTCGGGCTTGCGCCTTCCTGTTCTATCCTCCAGTCTTCCTGCCCGGCATATACCTACAGCTTTCGCTCCAAGTTCTTCCGGTCAGTTTAGCCAGCGCCTCAACTTCAGGCTTTCACCATCCGCCGCGCTCTCTGGCCGTGCTTCCAACGGGTTTTCGGCTTGCGCCGACCTCCCATTTTCGGCCCGGACTGGCGACCAGCTTCAACTCTCATCGCGTGCCGCACACCTAGCTCGCCGGCAATGTAACTTACGGCTTGCGCCGCAGGCCACATGCTTGTGGCAGCGCCGACAACTCAACCTCTGGCTTACGCCCGTTGTTGGGTCCTTCGGCAAAGCTGGCGACCAGTTCCCGGATTTCGGTTGGGCTGCCTCATCTCCGGCTTGCGCCGGTTGCCTGCCGCCCGCCTACTTCCGTTCCCTGAGTCCTCCGGCCGAGTCTTGGTTGGTCTTCCGGCTTGCGCCGGACCCCAGCTCCCTGGCTCAACCGTCGTGCGACCCGGAATCTCGTCGCATGCTGGTTCTTTGGGCTTGCGGCTTGAATCGCTCGACTTGCGCCGCTCGATCCCTCTCACAGGCTTGTGGTGAACTTTCGACTTCAACCGGACCTTGCATCGTCAGCTGAGCCGCCGATGAGTATCCCGCATCCGCCGTCCATTGCACCTCCGGATCACCAGCGGCTGACTTTCCGGCTCTCGCCTTCTGTCACATCCTCTGGCTCTGCCAGCTTCTTTGGCGTTCCAACTTTCGCTGGCTCACCCTCTTCTGGCTCGGCTTTTCGATCAGTGCGCCGGCTTTCGCCTGCGTCTTAATCTCCTTAGCCTGACTGGCTGCTTGCCTCCGGCTTTCACCGGCTGCCCGCTGCCATTCATCCGGCAACCACCATCCGACTCCCTACTGAGTCATCAGTTGAATGAGACGTTACTTCGCTTAAATCTGTGGATGCAAGTGCAAAAATCAAGTAAATCTGTGGATATCACCAGTAGTGGTGCAAAGAGCCGTATTTGTGCCCGCCTAAAGGGGTTCTTGCCACTTATTACCGTGCTAACTGCTCTAACTTGGGGAGTAAGTGCCTCTAACTTCGCACCGAAGTTAGTGCAGATGGGATCCAAGTTTTCAACAGACGGTGGAAAGCGGGAGCGGTTATTTCACATCGCAGCTTTCAGCTATCAGCCATCTGGATTCAACTTGCACGCCATGGCGATCGCCAGGCGAGGCATATAATTGCGTCGTCTCAAAATCCATGTAACGAAATCGGGGTTCATAATGGGCTGTGTTTGCAAAGGGGGGGAGTGAGATGTCAGTGAAGTGGACGTGGGTGTTGCTCCTGGTTGTGAGTCTGATTGGGTACTGCGGGATGAGAACGGCGGCGCAGGCGCCGCAGGCTGCTGCCACAGCGGAGACAGGGGTTCCGATTCAGCTTGACGTTATGGTGACGGACAAGGCCGGAAATCCGATTCCTGGACTGAAGCAGGAAGATTTCAAGCTCACTGACAATAGGCAGCAGGTAACGGTTCGCACCTTTGCCGAGCATAAGGCCGGAGACGGATCTCCGGCCGCACTCGTGATCGTGCTGGACAACCTGAATGCCGACTTCAACACGGTCACCAGCGAACGCCTGCAGCTTGAAAAGTACTTCCAGCAAAATGGCGGCAAGCTGGCCAATCCGGTGGGAGTTTTTGTACTCAACGAAGGGGGCATCGAGGAGTTGACGCCGGTCACCACGGACGGAAATGCGCTGGCCGCCACCTTGCATGAAAAAATGGCCCAAATGCCCATGGCCCGACTCGGGGCGGGATTCTACGCGGCAGAGGAGCGGCTGAACACGTCGCTGCAGGCATTGTCGACGCTGGGCCGGTACCTGAACGTTGGCGGGCGTAAGGTCGTAGTTTGGTTTGGCCCCGGATGGCCGGTCATTGACACCTCACAAGCCGACATCGGTCCGCAGCAGCAAAAGTACTTCTATGAAACTGCCGCGGACCTTTCGCGAATGTTGCGCGAAGAAGAGATCACCATTGACTCGGTGAGCATGGTCGGATCAGCAAGTAGCGCGAGCAGTTCCGGCGGCGTTATGGCTAACGGTGGGGGCGCTCCGATCTCGGTGGGATCGGTGAACTCGGGATCCAGTGTCGACGT
>JASHVU010000793.1 GCA_030044455.1 Acidobacteriaceae bacterium
ATCAGCACCGTCTTGCCGGGCTTGATTTCGCCGGACTTCTCACCTGCCTCAATCATCGCCAGGCCGATGCGGTCTTTCACGCTCGACAACGGGTTCTGGCTCTCCAGCTTGGCGACAACGGTCGCCGGCAGTCCGGCAGCCACACGGTTGAGCTTAACTAGGGGGGTCTTGCCAATCAATTCAGTTACATTCGCGGCAATGCGCGCCATCGAAATCTCCTTTGCCGGGGAAAATGCGCCCGGAACGCTCAAAAATCGGATGTTGAGGGGAACGGTGCAGCTTGTCAGGGGGGAAAAAGCGCGCGATCAGGCGCATATCGGCATCGGAGCTTGCACCAGGACGGTGTTAGCGACATCGACGCATACCAATAGCGTAGACCCGCGAGCCGGGGTGTGGCAAGCGGATGGAAATGAAGATTGAAGCGATTGTGACCAAATTGCGAGGCGTGGCCCAGTATTGGCGGCCTCGGCGGCATCCCGACCCAATTCAGCGTCCTAAAATGGAGTCGATGCTGGAACGCCCCGGCAATGCGGAGGCAAGGCCCGTGCAGTGGTGCTTCGAGGGGTTGACGAGATGAACACCGTGGAAGGTCTCACACAACTGGAAGGAAGCGTCGTCAATGGGCGATTTCGCCTTCTGCGCTGGCTGGGAGGTTCGAGAACTACCGCCGTTTATTTGACCGCGTTTGAAGACAAACCTCCGCGCATGGCCGCGTTAAAGCTGACCGCGGTCAATGCACCTGATGCAGAGGTTCGCCTGACCGGCTGGGCTGCCGCCGCGCGGCTCTCTCATCCGAATCTAATTGGCGTTATCGACTGCGGACGCTCTGAGATTGACGGTTGGGAGATTGTCTACCAGGCAATGGAGTACGCCGATGAGGTTCTCTCCGAAATACTTCCGACCCGGCCCTTGACCGACGATGAGGCGCGGGAAATGCTTGGCCCGGTATTAAATGTGCTGGAGTATCTGCACGCGCAAGGCTATGTGCACGGGCGGATCAAACCATCGAACCTCCTGGTTGTGAGCGACCGGCTGAAGCTCTCAGCTGATTGCATCGCCCTGGCGGCCGGGAGCCAGGTTAACCGGGCCGAGACCAGCGTGTATGACGCACCGGAACTTCTCCACGGTGCCGTAACACCTGCGCTGGATGTGTGGGCACTGGGCATGACGCTGGTGGCAGCACTTACCCAGAGACCCGCGCAGTGGGAGCGCGCGTATCAGGCTGAGCCGCTAATTCCGGCAGAAATTGCGGAGCCGTTTCAGCAAATCGTCCACGCCTGTTTGCGTGTGGACCCGGCCGAGCGGTGCACGCTCGATGAGGTAAAAGCCGCTCTCGAACCTGGATCGCCCCCTCTGTTTGTGGTGCGCAGACCGGAACAAACCAATCCCCTGGAACCAGCAAGATTCGCAGGAAGTTGGAAAGCAGCCCTCATTGCCCTGGCTGCGGTCGTGGTTGTGGCAGGGGCCGCGCTCATGGTCCGCAAGACGGAGTTTCCGGCGAATGGGACAAAGGGCGGAGAGCAGCAGACTGCGGCGGTCAGTAAGCAACAAACCCCAGCGACTGCTTCCGTTGCAGCATCGGTGCCCAAGACCGCGTCAGGTAAGCCATCGCCATTAGGCCGTGGCAGGCAGGCAGCACCGGAAACCAATGTTGAGGCTCCGCCGGCGTCAGTTTCGCGGGACGCCGAGGGCAGCGGCGTGTTGTTGCGTGTGAATCCTGAAGTGCTTCCCGCTGCGCAACAATCGATTCGCGGGGAGGTGAATGTGGGTGTGCGCGTCACCGTAGACACAGCGGGCAACGTGACGGACGCCCAGCTTCAATCGCCGAGCGGAAGCAAGTACTTTAACCGCGTGGCCGTCGCCGCGGCGCGACAATGGAAGTTCGCGATTGGACCGGGCGGCGCGTGGCGGATACAGTTTCAATTCCGGCATGATGGCACCGACCTGAGGGCAACGCGCGAGTAGTGGGCAGGCGAGTCAGCATTCTTGCGGGCCGCGCGATCAGTTGATCGCGCGGCCCGCCCTGTCTTCAGACACCGGAAAATCAACCGGTATTCCTCAGCCCCGCAGAAATCCCGCTGATGGTCGCGGCGATGGCGCGGTTCACTTCAGGCGTGTCTTCGCCGGCGCGTTTGCGTCGCAGCATGTCCACCTGGATGAGGTGCATGGGATCGACGTAGGGATTGCGCAGCTTGATGGAGCGCGCCAGCACCTGGTTGGACTGGAGCAGTTCTTTTTGGTCAGTTACCGCGAGAACGGCTCTCACGCTGCGATGGAACTCCGCTTCGAACATATCGTAGACGCGCTCGCGGAGGCTCGCGTCTGGAACCAGAGCAGAGTAAAGTCGCGCAGTGGCGAGGTCGACCTTGCCCAGCGCCATTTCGACGTTTCGAATAAGATCAATGAAGAGGGGAAACTCACTGGCCATGGTGTGCAGTAGGGTAAGTTTGTCGCTTGAGGGCGCGGCGGTTTCGCCCAGGTACTGTTGCACGGCGTAGCCCACGCCGAACCACGCAGGCACCAGGAGTCGCGACTGCGTCCAGCCGAAAACCCAGGGAATGGCGCGGAGATCGGAGAGCTGAAGCGAAGAATTGCGGCGCGCGGGGCGCGAGCCGATCTTGGCATTCTCAAGCTCGCCGACGGGCGTGGACTGCTCAAAGTAAGTAACGACGCCTGCGTCTTCGAGAATGTGTTTGCGATAGAAGCCGTAGGAGAGTTCCGACAGCTCGTTGAACGCGGATTCCCACTCGGGTTTGAGCACTCCGGTAAAATGCCCTTTTGGATCGCGCGCGTTAGGTCTTGCAAGCGCATCGAGCGATGCGGCGATCATCAGTTCAAGGTTGCGCTCCGCCAGAACTTCGTCGGCGTATTTGAAGTTGAGCACCTCGCCCTGCTCGGTGATGCGAAGCTGACCGTCGAAAGAGTCGATGGGCTGGGCAAAAATGGCGCGATGCGTGGGCCCACCTCCGCGGCCAACCGTGCCGCCGCGGCCATGGAATAAACGCAGCTTGATGCCGGCCTCGCGCGCCACCGCGTGCAGATCGCGATGGGCGCGGAAGATCTCCCACGTCGAGGTCAACATTCCGCCGTCTTTATTCGAATCGGAATAGCCGAGCATGACTTCCTGCCAGTCGCCCCAGCTGGCAATCAACTTGCGATAGTCCGGTCGTTTCCAAAGATCGCGACACACGCCGGGCGCGTTGCGCAGATCTTCGATCGATTCAAAAAGTGGAACCGGCATCAACCCAGGATCGTCGTCGGAGCCCTCGACGTGCACTCCGCCGAGGCGCGCCAGGCGGACCACGGCCAGCACATCGTCAACGTTCGATGCGCCGCTGATGACGTACTGGTGAATGGACTCGGGAGAACAGCCTTCTTTCACCTCGGCAATGACGCGAAAGGTTTCAAGCACGCTCGAAGTTTGCCGAGAGAGACCGCTGGGCAATGACGGCGCGACAGTGTCTGAGATCGCTTCCTGCAATGCCACTGTGTGGACTCGCGCATGTTGCCTGACGTCGAGCGTGTGCAGATGCAGGCCGAAGGTGCGCACCTGGAGGATAAGCGGATCGATGAGCGTGCGGGCGATGCGAATACCGCCGTTGGCTGAGAGCGAAGCACGAAGGGTTTCGAGATCGTCGAGGAACTCCTGCGCGGAACCGTAGGCGGGCAGCGCCTGGGTGAGTTTCTCGTGCTCGCGCGACAGGGTGAAGGGCGTGACCGGCAACGCAGCGCCGCGCGTATGCGGCTGGCCTGTTTCCCCGAGCGTGCGCTGGATGCGGGCCTTGAGGCAGATCCCGAAGCGGCGATAGTACTCAAACTCGTATTGCGCGCCAAAGACCTGCGACTCAGGCGTGTGCACCTGGGCCACGTAGCCATTCAGTCGCGCCAGCAGTTCATCGCCCACCGGCCGCTGCTGCGCGCTGCTGGTAAGCAGATCGATGATGATGTCGAGCCGGCGCTGATAATGGAGCAGCAGATGGCCGCGGGCGAGCTGGATGGCGTCGCGTGTTACATCCGGCGTAACAAAGGGATTGCCGTCGCGGTCACCGCCGATCCACGAACCGAAGCGCAGCACCAGCGGCAATTCGTGCGGTTCGATGTCAAGATCGTAGGCAGCGCGCAATGCTTCTGAAATTTCGCGATAAAGGCCGGGCAGAGTTTCAAAGATTGAGACGTCGTAATAGTCGAGGCCCATCTTGATTTCGTCGTAGACAGTAGGCCGGCGCGAGCGAACCTCGTCCGTCTGCCAGAGGCTCGTGATCTCAGCCAGCACGAGCTGCTCAAGGTCGGCGAGATCCTGCTCGGGGATGGGGATACGATCGAGTGCCTCAAGGAATTCCCCAATGCGGCGGCGTTTGAACATTACCGTGCGGCGCGCAGCCTCAGTCGGGTGCGCGGTGAACACGGGGACGATGAGAACGCGGCGCAGCCATTCGACGGCTTCGCTGGCGCCGATGCCCACGCGCCGCATTTCGCACAAAGTGCCTTCAAGAGACCCGCGCTGGCGGCCAGCCTGACCGCTCAAGCGCAACGCCACACGGCGGCGCTTGCGGTGGTTCGTTTCGGCAAGATTGATGAGCTCGAAGTAGAAGGCGAAGGCCCGCGTCAGCAGAAGCGCTCTCTCCGCAGGGATGGAGTGAACCAGTTCGAGAGCGGCGGCGCCATGACGGGCGGCATCCTCATCGCGGCCATGCGCTTCGGCATCGCGGCGGCGGATGGTTCCCTGGCGCAGCGCTTCAACGTGCGAAAAAAGATCGTCGCCGGCCTGCTCGCGCAGCACTTCGCCCAGCAGCATGCCCAGCGAACGCACGTCGCGCCGCAACGGAGCTTCTTTCAAATCACCGGTTTGGGCTTCAAGTTCGGCGAGCCGTTGCGACCAGCTCTCGGGGTTCCATAAAAGGGTCATCCTAATTCGATTATGCCTGATGGAAAACGGGCGATCAGCGGCGGAAGCATGTGGGATCGTGGTCGTTCACCATACCGGCAGCCTGCATAAACGCATAAACAATCACCGGGCCAACGAATTTGAACCCGCGCTTCTTAAGCTGCTTCGACATTTCCTGGGCGAGCGGCGTTTGCGCGGGGGTAGCGCCGGTCTCCAGACCGGCTGTACGGAGGGTCTCCGGACCCTCCGCCGGGAAGGGCACATTAACTGCTTCGGCATTTCGATTTCCCACGATGCCCCAAAGAAACTTCGCAAAATCCTCACTCGATTTCTGCATGTCAATGTAGATGCGTGCGGCCTGGATGGTAGCTTCGATCTTCGCCCGCGAGCGAATAATGCCCTGGTTTTGGAGGAGTTTCTCGATATCGGAGCTGCCGAAGCGCGCTACCTTTGCCGGATCGAACCCTTTGAAGGCTTTGCGAAAGGCCTCGCGTTTACGAAGTACGGCGATCCACGAGAGCCCGGCCTGAAATCCTTCAAGCATGAGCAGTTCCCAGAGGGCGCGACTGTCGCGCACCAGCACGCCCCACTCGGTGTCGTGATACTCGCGGAGCAGCGGATCGCTCTCAGCCCATGCGCAACGGGATTTGACGGAGTTGGCGGGCATGGGTTGATGGTATATGGTCGAGGCGAGTGATGCCGGACTACGAAGATTCGGGTTGCCAAATTAACTCTTCGCACTCGGCAATGAACGCGCCGAACAATATTCTCACTTAGCCCGCGCCAATCAACTTCAGGTAATCCGGTTCGTCGGCGATCGACTGATAGCGGAAGCCTCTCACGATCCTGCGGTCCTTCAGGAAAAATATTCCCGGCATTTGATGCGCGTCTTCCTGGAAGCTGCCGATTCCATATTTGCGCAGTGCTCCTGAGAGCCAGCCTTTCCAGACCGACGCGCTGAGCAGATGCAGAAATGGGTTCTTTCGCCCCAGACCGAACACAGGATTCTGGTAGAGCGTTGCGTCGGGGTTGCTGACGCGCTCAACATGAGAGAGATTGTAGTAGTCAAAGTAAAGCTTGGCCCGCTCGGGCGTGCCAAGATGCACGAAGACTGGATTTGCGCCCTTTGCCGCGATCTGCGCTTGAATCTGCGAGACCTGGTCGAGAGCCTGCCGGCAAAATGCGCAGTTGAAGTGACGAAGAAAAATGAGCAGAACGGGAGATTCTTCCACAATCTCGATCAATGATCGACCGAAGTCGGTTTTGTATTCGCTAAGAACTGCGGCCAGTTCTTCTTGCTCTGCGAGATGGGTTGATCCTTGAGGCATCGGGCTCTTTCAGCATAGCCCGGATGGGGAAGCTCACGCCCCATCAAGTTGCCCAATGAGCTCTTCCCACTCCGCTGTGAGGGCCGCAAGCTGTGCGCGCAGGCTTTCGGCCAATATCGTCAGCCGCTGGGTTTCGGCGGCGGAGACGTAGACGCCGAGTTGCTGTTCGGTGACGGCGATGGAGGATTCGATGCGGGGGACCTCTTCTTCGAGAAATTTGCAACGGTCCTGCATTTGCTTTTGCTTAATGGGATTGAGGCGACGGTTTTTCTCTTTCGGTGCAGCGCCGTTGGGGCCGTCGTAGCCGCCTTCGAGAACAAAAGTGTTGCTCGCAGCGGCGGCCGGTGACAAGTCCGCAGGGGCTGAAGCCCCGCCTTCTTTTTCGTCTGCTATCGGCGCAACTGAAGTCGCGCCCTGATACAAAGTCTGGCTTAAGGGGTTGGAGCCGGAAGGATGGGATGCGTAAGGCACAGATGCAGGTCCTTCGACTTGCTCCGCTCGCTCAGGATGACCGGCAGATCTTGCGGGTGCGGGGACGGCGGTCGGAGCCGCCAGCGATTCCTTCTTCCGCAAGTAGTCTTCGTAGTTGCCTTCGTACGAAGTGATCGTGCCGTTTTCGATTTCGAGCACGCGCGTGGCCAGCCGGTCAATAAAGTAGCGGTCGTGCGAAACAAAAATCACGGTGCCGCTGAAGGCCGCGATGGCGTCGAGGAGCACATCCTTCGCGCGCATGTCGAGGTGGTTGGTCGGCTCGTCGAGCAGCAGAAAATTCGACGGCGAAACCAGAATTCGGGCCAGCGCGAATCGGTTGCGCTCACCGCCCGAAAGCACTCCTAGCGGCTTGAAGACGTCGTCGCCGGAGAAAAGAAAACAGCCGAGCAGCGAGCG
>JASHVU010000794.1 GCA_030044455.1 Acidobacteriaceae bacterium
ACGCGAACATCGCTCACCATGGCCAGCAGCATTTTGCGCACGTTTTCGGCCTGGCGGTCTTCGCGATTGGCAAACTGAATCTTGTCGATCTTGGTAACACCCTCCACGATGTGCGCCACCTGGTCGCCGAACCCGGCCGCGATCTCCTCGTTGGTGGCCGGCGTGTCTTCCACCGCGTCGTGCAACAGCGCCGCAGCAATGGCTGTCGAGTCGAGTTTCATCTCCGCCAGCACCTCGGCCACTTCGAGGGGATGAATAATGTAGGGTTCGCCCGACGCCCGCATCTGCCCTTCGTGATGCTTGACGCAGAACTCCCAGGCCTTGCGAATGAGCGTGACGTCTTCATTGGGGCGGTTAGCCTTAACGTGGCGCAGAAGATTCTCAAACCGCTCGTTGACCGTGGGGCTTGCAGGCGGAGTTTTCTCCGGGGAACTGGCGCTTGGCTTCGCGCCGGGGATGGCCCTGGCTTGGGACCCGGCCTTAGGGGTTTGCTCAGCGTGAGCGGCTGGTTCTGCCGGACTGGGGGTTTCGGCAGCGGCGCCCGCAGCCACGACCTCAACCTCACTCGCCAAAGGCGGGGCCGGCTGGGAATCGTCGGCGGGGATAGTCTGCCTGGCAGTCGCCATGCTTCATTATAGGCCGCATAGGTTTTAGTGACGTGAATCGGGACTTGCGCAAGGCTCGTGCATCGACAGAAACAAAAGGCGGATTTGGGGCATTGGGAATCGGCGTAAGTCGCATAGACTTGTGGAGTTTGCCGGGGCTTCTTCCTCGATTTCCACACCGGTTTCTCGCTCCCGATTCGGGACTGCCACTCCACCGATGTGCTGTGTATCACATCCTGAACTGATTGAAGTGGCGCGTAATGCTCAATTGCGGCAGTTCTCCAATTTAGGCGGGTGAAGCGGCCGACGATACTGGCCCGTTTCTTTTCGGCACGCCGCGTGAAGCAAGTTCGCGTGCTGCAACCCATCGAGAACTGTCGTGGGTAGAGGCCCGGATCGGAGGATCTTATGTTGAAAAGCCTCTCAATCATCGCACTGGCCGGAGCGTTGGCGATTTCGGCTGGATATGCGGATCAAAACAGCGCCAAGGTGGTTATCGCGGTCCAAAAGACCGGTCCCGTCAACGGGAAACAGATGTACACGAGCTATTGCGCCCCCTGCCACGGCATGGATGGGCGCGGCAATGGTCCGGTTGCACCTGCACTGAAGCAGAAACCGGCCGACCTTACGGCGATCGCCAAGAATAACGGCGGCAAGTACCCGTCGAGCCATATTGCCACGGTGCTGGAATATGGCACCGAATTGCCCGCGCATGGAACTGCGCAGATGCCGGTGTGGGGCCCGGTGTTTGGTAGAATGGACCAGCAGCATCCTGACCAAAGATTGCTCAGAATCAGCAATTTGAGCCAGTATCTGCGCTCCATCCAGACGAAGTGATCCGGGCTCAGTCGCTCCCGGTCTTCGAGTCTGAATGGCTCAGGACGGAGAGCCAATGGCCAGGGCAGTCGAACCGCATAAAGGCAGGCCGGGGAGAAACTCCCCGCGACCCGCTGTCGGGTTTGGCGAAAAACCGCACAAACCGGCTCTTGAGCGGAAGAGTGTGCCTTCCCGGGACGATGCTAGCAATTCGCCACACCTTTCGGCACCGAAAGCCGCTTTTGGAACACCGAGCGAAGCATCATATCGCCCCGGCGGGAACCAGGCTGCGCACGGCGGGGTTGCATCGTCCGGCGCGGTGATCAGCCGTCGGGCGGCCGATCGCCTTCGCAGCGGACACGTCTGGGTTTATGCATCCGAAGTCGAACGGCTCGATCTGGGTTTGGGCGAGCCGCCTGCGCTCCTGCCCGTGGCCGACAATCGCGGACTTCTGCTCGGTACGGCGCTCTACAGCCCCACCTCGCAAATTGCTTTGCGCATGGTTTCGCGCGAGACAATCGGCGAAGCGCAGTGGCTTGAGCTGCTGGCCAAGCGGCTGAGCGCTGCCATCGCCTGTCGATTGCAGAATCTGGTTGCGGATAAGCGGAAGTCGGACTCGTTCCGGCTTTGCTTCAGCGAAGCAGACAACATCCCTGGCCTGATTGTCGATAAGTATGCTGATCTGCTCATCGTGCAGCTGCTGGTTAAGGGATTGGATTCGCCCGCGGCACGTGAAGCGATCGTGAGCGAGCTTTTGCAGCATAAAAAGCTGAAACCAGCGACGATTGTCGAGCGTCCCGATGCGCGCATCCGCGAACTCGAGGGACTGCATGCGCCGGCTCCCGCCCCCTTGTGGACGGCCAACGCAAAGTCACCGAAAACGCAAACGCAGTTCCTGCTCAACGGCCTTAAGTTTTTCTACGACGCTAACGCCGGCCAGAAAACCGGCGCGTTTCTCGACCAACGGATGAATTATGCGGCTGCGACCGAGTGGGCCGAACGGCTCGGCACAACCGGCCGCGCCCTCGACGTCTGCACCTATCAGGGCGGGTTCGCGCTCCACCTGGCCCGCGTGTGCAAAACCGTCACCGGCATCGATGCCTCGCGCGCTTCGCTCGAAGTAGCCGAGCAAAACCTCCAAGCCAATCGCGACCTGATCGGCGACAAACAAGTTGACTGGATCGAGGCCGACGCCTTCGAGATCCTGCGCGACTGGTCGAAGGCCGGCGAGCAGTTCGACACCATTGTGCTCGACCCTCCGGCATTTGCAAAGTCAAAGCGTGCCGTTGAAGGCGCGCTGCGCGGATACAAGGAGCTGAACCTGCGCGCGCTCAAAATGCTGCGACCAGGCGGATTGCTGGTGACCTGTTCCTGCTCGCATCATTTGAGCTGGGCAGACCTCGAGGGCGCAGTCGCGGCCGCAGCTGCCGACGTTGGCGCTCGAGTAAGACTGCTCGAGCGACGCGGCGCCGCACCCGACCATCCCGTCGTATTGAATATTCCTGAGTCTGAATATCTGAAGTGTCTGGTGCTACAGAAAGACTAGAGCCGGCGGAAACTCCTCTAATTTGCTGACTCGTGGCCACGCGCTCCGCTGCGCGAAAGAATTCTCGACAACCAGTCAGATATCTTGCTGCGCTCGTTCGGCGAGGCAGGCTCTTTGTCGTTTGCCGTTGCGGCGGCGCGCAGTTGCGCCAGCGCTTCCTTTACCTGGCCACGCAGCGCTTCCGCCTCAAAGGTGCAGGAGCGCAGATAGGCTGAGATGGTCATTCCAGCTTCGGCCGCGCGCCGCTTGAGCTGAGCGCACTCCGCCTGGCTCACGCGAATCGTGATGCTGGCTGACATTGGCTCGCCTGCGCGGAGATTGTGGCATTTCCTCATCGGTTCAGCCGTCGAGGCAGAAACCTGAGTCTTTGTCTCCATCTGCCGTGTCGACGCAGCGACCTCCGTCAGTGGTTCCACCGCAGGCCGGTAGCGCGAATGCGCCTTGAGTGCGCTCTCGTAGCTGAGCGTGGCCACGTCGTCGGCGAATGCATCGTCATCCCATTGAGTCTTCCGCGGTGAAGACGCGGCCGAGGCCAGTGCGGAGAGAAAGCCTGCAAAACCCGATGGTTCCGTAGGGGAAGAAGTTGAGGCCGCCGGCTGCGATGAACTCTGCATGGCTCCGAGGATAGCTCGCCGGGGCATGGAGTCTTGAGGGGATTCTGCATGAACCACATTGCGCGAATCTCAAATTGGGTACGCACCAAAGCATGTTCCCGAATCGGAACCTTTCGACTCCAACCGCCGCGGCCGACTGCGCTCCGCACCTCCGGCCGAGGGCCCTGCAGGCTCTTCTTACGTGACCTGCGAAGTCAGCATTTCGTCGGGCAGAATCCGGCCGGGAAGTCGCAGCAGCTCGGTGATTCCCTCGGCGCTCAAGGGGCGCGAGAACAGAAACCCCTGCCCGTAGCGGCAGCCGAGGTCGCGCAGAAGATTGCGTTGCTCCCTTGTTTCCACACCCTCGGCAACAACGTCCATGCCCAGCGCGCGAGCCAGCTCGATGATGGTCCTCACGATGTGCATGGCCTGGTCTCCCTCGGTTATGCGAGTCACAAAAGAGCGGTCGATCTTGAGCACGTCAAATGGAAACGAATGCAAATGGTCAAGCGAACTGTAGCCGGTGCCAAAATCGTCCATCAGCAGCGAAACTCCCAGCCGGCGCAGATCGCCCAGAACGTCAAATGCAGTCCGGGTATCGGACATCAGGCTGGACTCGGTCATCTCCAGGCCAAGCTGGCGGCTGGCGATGCCGAAACGAGAGAGAAGCGCCTCAACGTGGTCGGCAAGACCGTCGCGAGAGAACTGCCGGGCCGAAAGGTTGACGCAGACGCGTAGTGCGCTGTGGCTCGGATCTTCGCGCGTCCACTCCCTGATCTGGCCGCAAACCTCAGACAGTCCCCAATCGCCGATGGGAAGGATGAGCCCGGATTCTTCGGCAGCAGGAATGAAATCCATCGGCGGAATAAGACCGCGCTCGGGATGACGCCACCGTATCAGCGCCTCAAGGCCTACAATGCGATGCGTGGCCAATTCCACCTCGGGTTGATAGAAGAGCACGAACTCACGCTTTTCAAGTGCGACGCGCAGGTCGAGGCGGCGTGGCCAGATTGCCAACGCACTTTCAGGAGGGCGCCTGGTGTGTACCCGGCATTCGCTGCATTTCTTCCGCAGCCCGCGCAGTTCCACCTGGTTTGATGCCAGCTCGCCCAGGCTTTCGAGCATGTGTAACTCATCGCTGGCCATAGTCCGGCGGGGATGACAACTGAAGGCCGTCAACACACCCAGGATCTGGCCTTTTGCCGAACGGATCGGGACGCTCGCAAAAGAACGCGGCGCCAGCCGGCGAAGCGGCAACATCCTGTCGCGGAAGCGATCATCTTCGCCGATGTCGGGAACCACCACCGGGCCGTCCCCGGCCAGCACCATTTCAAAAATTGAGTCGCTTCGGGGCAACTCGCGCACCGGTTCGCCCCAGTACGATTTGATCCATACCCGGCTCTCATCAGCAAAGCCCAACAATACGCAGTCGGCCTTGAAATAGTCCGCGCACAACCGGGTAATCGCATCGAAGCTGGCCTCGGGTTCCGAGTCCAGAACGCCAGTTGAGGCGAGCGCGGCCAGTCGCTCTTCCTCGCCTCCGCTTCGGGCGTTGCCACTCACCAATTGTGCCTGCGCCATAATCATCCGCTCCGGACCGCAATAGAAATCGATTTCTGCCCTCGGTCCCAACTCGGGAGCAGGGCCCGCTTCATTTTCAATTCCACCAATAAATGCGCCGCCGGCTCCAGAGTGCCCTCGCAGCCGGCAAACCATGCAGCGGACCTGTGTTTCCAGGTCTCTGTATTCAGTTATCGGTTTAGCTAGAGCAGACATTAGGTTACCCAAGGCCACAAGCCCGGGTTCCCGTACTTGAGTGCGGATTCTGTTACTTCTGTGTTGCAGATTGGCCGGTTTCAGTCCAAAGAAATGCCAGTTCCATGGCGTAGTCGTCAATCTCCTGGTCCACGCTGACCCCAGCGGAATGGCCGCCACCGCGTCCGTAGTGGAGTAAAACGGGACGGCCGCCTTTTGATGCCGACTGAAGAAGTGCCGTCATCTTGCGAGC
>JASHVU010000795.1 GCA_030044455.1 Acidobacteriaceae bacterium
TTACTCCCGCGCGGCGCAATATTCCCAATCCCGGCGAGTGGATCAAGATTGATGGGGACAATGTGGGCCTGGTGAACGGCAAAGTCAGCGTGCGTTTCATGGAGCCGATGGAAGAGGTGAACTACACCGACCAGTTGCGGCTGGTCGCCGTCGACCACCCCGCGAACGTTGAAGTGAATCCCGACGAGCGTTTCCTCGACGACCCGCCGTTTGCCTCAGGCCGCGTGATTGCGAGCGAAGATACCCGCCTGCCTGTCGGTGCGTGGGACGGCGAAGGGCGCGACGTGCTCGACGCATTGAGCCGCCGCGACCACAAGTTCGCCTCAGGATTTACGCCGCTGCCGTACGATGGATTCGCCAATCTGCACCCGCTCACGCTCGACCTTGGCGATGTGAAGACTGACGCACCTTTGCGCCTGTTGATGACCGGCTATGTGAATTACTTCAGCGCCACTTCGCTCTACGCGGCGTGGCAGGCAGGCGTGAAGCCGGAATCGCCTTACGTTGAGGCGCAACTGCCCGATGGCTCGTGGCGACGAATCGGGGGCGAAGCGGGATTTCCGGCGGGACTCGAGCGCACCATCGTGGTTGACCTCACCGGCAAATTGCCTGCCGGCGCGCGGCGGATCCGGCTGATGACGAACTTGCAGATTTACTGGGACCAGGTGCTGATCGATCAGACGGCCAACGCGGAAGCGCGCACCACAGATCTGCCGCTCACTTCGGCGACGCTCCGCTTCCGCGGCTATCCGAAGCAGATTGAAGGCGCGAGCCCCGGCGACCTCGACTACAACTACAACCTCGTCAGCCTCACCGGCCCGTTCCAGCGTGAGCGCGGCAACTATACGCGCATGGGCGACGTAACGCCACTGCTGAAATCTATCGACGATCGGTTTGTGGTCTTTGGAAGCGGAGAAGAGATTGCGGCCGAATTCGATACTGCGCAATTGCCCTCATTGCCGGCAGGCTGGAAGCGCGACTACTTCTTCTACGCCAACGGATTTGTGAAGGACATGGATTGGTGGGATGCGTCGCCGTTCACGGTGTCGCAAATGCCTTTCCACGCCATGAGCACCTATCCGTACCCGAACAGCGAAACGTATCCCGACGATGCTGGTGACCTGGACTACCAGTTGAATTGGAACACCCGCTTCGACTCGGGCGATCCGGTGCATCTGCATTGGTTTGACTATCAGGATCGGCCGTCGACGCCGGCGGACGATCGGGCGCCGCAATTGCCCTCGGGAATTAACTGATGGGCGATTTGGAAACCGAGGTTGTGCTGTTGCCGGCGGTGCGGCAACTTGAAATGCTGCGCGCCGGCAAGCTCTCGGTCACAGAGTTGGCCGAGGCGCACATCCGGCAGGTTGAACGGCTCGAGCCGCAACTGAATGCTTTCGCCGATTTCGATGCGGAGCGCGTGCGAATGCAAGCGAAACAGCTCGAGGCGTTCGAGGGTGAGCGCGGCCTACTGCATGGGCTGCCGGTAACCGTCAAATCTTCCATCGCCGCTGCGGGTTATCGTTGTGAGATCGGCAGCCTGCTGCACAAGGGCGATGTTCCGCGCGAAGACGCGGTGGTGGTGGCGCGGTTGCGTGCGGCCGGCGCGCTGATTCTGGGCACCACCAACTGCCCCGAGTTCCTGATGGCCTACGAGACCGCGAACCTGCTACACGGCCGCACCTCGAATCCTTGGGATCTCGAACGCTCTCCTGGCGGATCGAGCGGCGGCGAGTCGGCGGCGATTGCAGCCGGGCTTTCGGCAGCGGGTCTGGGCAGCGACAGCGGTGGCTCTGTTCGTGTGCCGGCGCATTTCACCGGCATTTGCTCGCTCAAGCCGACGCCGGGGCGGGTTCCCGGGCGCGGTCATCTGCCTCCGTGCGTAGGGCCGTTTTCGATTCTTGGCGCCATCGGCCCCATGGCTCGAACCATGACCGATGTGCAGTTGATGTTTCGCACGCTCGTAGGCCAGGATGCTGCGGACCCATCAAGCCCGCCGATTGCGTTGCGCGCGCCAGATATTGAGGAACTGCGCCGTCACACCGTAGGATTCTTCGCCGACGACGGACTTGTACCTGTGACTGAGGAAACTCGAGCGGCTGTTGACGCCGCAGCCCAGGCTCTTCGTAATGCTGGATTCCGAGTCGAGCGGTTCCGGCCGCACACGCTCGAACAACTCCGCAAGCTGTGGTGGAGGTTTTTTGTGCAGTGCGGCGCCATGTTTTATGAGTCCGAGATTCGCGGCAGGCGCCACCGGCTTAGCCCCATCTTCAGTGAGTTCCTGCATATTGCCGAATCAGCCGGCCCGCTCACGTCCACTGAATTGCTGAATGCATGGGCCGAGCTTGACCTGCTGCGTTCGAAGACACTGGAAGAAATGAAGGATCATCCGGTGCTGCTCTGCCCGGTCGCGTCGGTTCCGGCCTTTCGCCACGGCGAGCGCAGTTGGGCCATCGACGGCCAGATTGTTGAGTATCTCGATGCCTGGCGTTTCGCCCAGTGGTTCAACACGCTTGCGTGCCCGGCTGCAGTGGTTCCCGTGGGCTCCTCACTCAAGGGCCTGCCCATCGGAGTGCAGATCGCTGCGCGTCCTTTTGAGGATGAGATTGCCCTGGGTATAGCTGCGGTTGTTGAGTCTGCTTTTGGCTACCGACCTCCGCCAATGGCGCGCATCTAGAGACTTCCAAGTCAAGACAAAATCTCTATTGTCAACGGGAAAAGCCTCTGCGAACGCCCGGTTGTGACAGCCATCACAAGCCTTTTCGCAAACGCACTTTTTTCAACCCTTTGATTGAGGCAGCGAACATCTCGCACACCTACACTGATGCTTCCCCGGATTGGAGTGCGCGGGGTGCGCGAAAGCTGGCACGATCGGTTTGCCGACACCCCCGACGTTCTCAAGAGCGCATGGCGTCAACAGACGGTTGTGCCGGTGCTCGACTTTGAGATCGGCGGGAGCGAGTTCATCAACATAGCCGGGCCCTGCTCGGTTGAGACCGAGGCTCAGCTTCTGGCCACGGCCCATAGCGTTCGCCGCGCCGGCGCCCGCATCCTTCGCGGAGGCGCATTCAAGCCCCGCACTTCTCCCTATTCCTTTCAGGGGCTCGGCCTCGATGGCCTCAAACTGCTCGGTCGCGCACGTCGGGAGACAGGCCTGGCCATCGTAACTGAGGTCATGTCTGAAACCGACATGGACCTGGTTGCCGAGTATGCCGACATTCTGCAGATCGGCTCGCGCAACATGGAGAATGACTCGCTGATTGCCGCGGCGGCGCGTGCGGGCCGGCCGATGCTGCTCAAGCGCGGGCTGGTGGCCACAGTGGCCGATCTTTTCCGCGCAGCCCAGATCGCGCTCGACAACGGCAACCCCAAGGTTATTCTGTGCGAGCGCGGCATCCGCACCTTTGAAACAGCAACGCGCAACACCTTCGATGCGGCCTCTATTGCGCTCATCAAGCAAGTGTCGCATCTACCGGTGATCGCCGACCCAAGCCACGCGACGGGCCGCCGCGGACTGGTTCCCGCGGCAGCGCGCATCGGAGTTGCCGCTGGCGCCGATGGACTCATCGTTGAAGTTCACCCTGATCCCGATACCGCATGGAGCGACGGCGATCAATCGCTCAATTTTGAAGAATATGACGCGATGATGTCTTCACTCGCTCCATGGATCGCTCTGCGCGAGGAAGACATGCGCGCCAGCGTAGCCGGCGATCTCGATGCCGCGGAGGTTGCTTGATGAGGTTGTCCGTCGGTACGGTTGCGATTGCGGCATTGGTTTCCGCCCTGAGTGGTAAGTGTGCGCTTTCTGCGGATTTGTCACATGCGGCCCTTCCCGATGTCATCGTGACCGCTTCACCCAGCTACCAGCCCCTGGCGGCGGTTCGCGGCGGGGAGCGTTTCCCCAGAGGCGCCCAGCTGCTGCTGGTCCATAACGGCAGCGCCGAGCCGCTTGCGCCTCAGTTTTGGGCAACGGCCGACGCGAATGTTTCGTTTGATGGCCAGCGCATGCTGTTCGCCGGCAAGCAGAATCAGACCGATCACTGGCAGATCTGGGAGATGACGCTGCAAGGCCGCACGCCGCGCCTGCTCTTCGCCGGCTCCGATGATGCGATCCGGCCCATGTACCTCTCCTCAGGGCAATTCGTTTTTGCCCAGCGCGCTGCAACGGGATTTCAGATCGCCGTTGCCGGCGTGCAAGCCAGTGAGCCGTTTGCGCCGATTGACGCTAATGCTGGCGCAAAGGTGCTGCCGCTCACATATCTTCCCACAAGTGCGATTCCCGACGACGTGCTGGCCGACGGGCGAATTCTTTTCGAGTCCTACTTCCCGCTCGGCTCGGGATCGATGCCCGAGGAATTCCTGGTTTATGCCGATGGATCGGGAGTTGAGTCGTATCGGTGCGATCATGGGCGGGCACGCTGGGGCGGCCATCAGCTTGCCTCAGGCGATGTGATATTTACCCACGGCTCGTCGCTGGCAAAGTTTACGTCGCCGCTCGCGCACGAGGCGCCGGTAGCGGCGCCGCGCGGTGAGTACGCTGGCGCGATTGAAGAAATGTCCGGGGGCCAGTGGCTGGTGAGCACGCGAGCATCGGCCAATGCGCATTACGCGCTGCGGCTTATCACGCCGGGTGCGGCAACGGTGCGAACTTTGCTTTCCCGCTCCGATCGCGATCTGGTCGAGCCGGTCCCGGTAGCTCCGCGCACACGGCCGCATCGCCACCCCTCCGGCCTGCACCCGTGGAATTACGCCAACATGTTAGTGCTCGATTCGCGGCTCTCGCGTGACGGCGACCTGAAGGCCGCACCCGCATCGGTGCGGCTTGAGACGCTCGACCCGCAGGGACACGTCGCCACGAATGGCACCGCACCGGTTGATGCCGATGGTTCGTTCTTTGTGCAGGTGCCGGGCGACAAGCCCATTCGTTTCGTATTGCTGGACCGGACCGGCAAAGTGATGCGCCAGGAACGGGGATGGTTTTGGATTCGCGGAGGCGAGCAGCGTATTTGCGTTGGTTGTCACACCGGACCGGAGCGCGCATCAGAAAACCGCGTTCCGGCTGTCCTGATGCGCACTACCACACCATTCGATCTGACCGGAGTAAAGACCGTAGCGCCAGCGCCGGCGAGCAAAGGCAACTGATATGAAGCCTCTTCTACTTTTATCGCTCGGGATTTTGATTGCAGTTCCGTACGCAGCCGGTCAAGCTGCAGCCGGGCCCGTTACCCAGGCTCAGTCAGCCCCGTCTCCGGTGGCCCAAGATGGCGGGCAGCCGCCTGCCGCACCGCAGTTGACGCAGTCGACCATTCAATTTGAAGATGCGACTGAGAGCGCAGGCATCGATTTCACCGATAATTTCGGGTCGGCGAAGCTGGGATCGCTGCTCGAAGGCACCGGCGCGGGCTGCGTCTGGTTCGACTACAACAATTCGGGACTGCA
>JASHVU010000083.1 GCA_030044455.1 Acidobacteriaceae bacterium
AGCTCGGGAGTGCCTTGAAAAGTATCGAGAACAAAGACTCCATCTTCATCGGGCAGTTCGAGACCCGTGGCAACCTCGGGCATGCGCGCCTTCTGGTCGTCGCGCTCCTCGCTCTCTTCCTTGTCGATTGACTCGGCCTCTTTCATGGCCGGAGAGTCGTCGGCTGTCAGGTCGGTGTGCTCCTGCTCCCATTTCTTCGTCGCATCCCAGTCCACCAGTTCGACCGGCATCTCCTCCCAGTCGCCGCGCTCCTGGGAGAGATAGCGCACCCGGGCGCCCACGATCTTATATTCGCGCACCACCTGGTAGCTGCCGTCTTTGAGGATCAGCCGGTGGTTGCGCCCCATGCCGGGCAGATCCGGCCGCATGGGAAGGGGCTTGCCGTGGTTGTCAGAGGGGTCAGAGCTCTGGCCGCGCGCCGGGACGGCGATCGGGGCGAAACTCAAGGTCAAGCCCAGAAACAGGCTCAGGCCGAGGCAGGCCGGCAATACGCGTCGAAGCTGAGGTATCAGTAACATGGCGAAGATCGGGCCCCTGGCCCGGAAAAGCGCGCTTCCAGCCAGCTCCGGCCGTTTAACCCCTCTCACGGCCTTGATGCCCCAAACGCGCGAAAGTCGATAGGAGCCCTCAATTTAGACGAAGCACGGGCGGCTCAGTTGGCACCCTCATCTGCTGCAAACGCATCTAATGGTAACCAGTGGCGCGGTTGGCGCGTCCAATTTTGTGTATCCTTAAATTGTAGGACTTCGGCTTTGACAGGACTTAGGGCAAATCTGAATATGGATTTCCGCTCGCGCCGCGGTGTGATGATCGCGATCGCCGGGCTGTGCCTTGCCCTGCTGGCCATGTTGGCCTTTGCACAGGTCGCACACCTTCACGCCAATCAAAGCGATGCGGATCACTGTCAGCTCTGTATCGTGATGCATACCGCGGTGCCGGCTGTGGCTGCAGTCGCCATCATTGTGATGGTGCAGCTTGAATCTCTCGCACTCGTGGCCGAGCCGGTTTTCGTCCTGCGTAAACGCGAAACCAGGCTGTTTATCCGCCCCCCTCCCTTCTCCTGCTAAAGCATCTCTCCGTCTTCATTCTGGTCGTGGCATCTCCCAATTCTCCCTATCGAGCGGGCGATGCTCACGCGCATCTCTCAAAGCGGAGTTTGAAACGGATCGATGCTTCGCAAATGTGCTGAGGAAGCCGCTGCGGCGCAACCGCGGCTCATTTTCCATTTTTTAGCCATTTTTCAGGAGACTATCCCATGCAATTTCATCGGGGCGCTCTAAAGCGCTTCTTTCCCCTTTTGATTCTGGCCATCGCCGCATTCACGGCGCGGGCTCAAAGCGGTAACGCCGGCACGATTCACGGCACGGTCAACGACCCTACCGGAGCCGTGATTCCGGGCGCCGCGGTACATCTCACCAACGAGGTGAGCCAGTTCGACCGTACAGTGAACACTGACGCAACCGGGCAGTTCACCATCCCCAACGTGCCCTTCAATCCATACAGGATCGAAGCTTCAGCCAAGGGATTCGCACCTGTGGTTAAGAGCGTCGAAGTGCGTTCGTCGGTTACCACCACGCTGAATCTGGTTTTGCAAGTGGAATCGGCAACCCAGACAGTGACCGTGGAGTCAGGGGGCGACCTCATTGAAGACGACCCAACCTTCCACACCGATGTGGATCGTGACATGCTTCAAAAGGTGCCGCTGGGTAGTGGGTCCTCTAACCTGAGCGCGCTGGTGACGGAAACCACGCCCGGGGTTGCCGCCGACTCCAACGGCCTCTTCCACGGCCTTGGCGACCACGCTTCCAACTCCTTCTCGGTCGACGGCCAGTCAGAAACCGACCAGCAGAGCAAAGTCTTCTCCAATCAGATTCCTGCCAACTCCATCCAGTCGATTGAGGTGATTAGCGGCGCTCCGCCGGCCGAGTACGGCGACAAGACCAGCCTGGTGATCGTCGCCACCACCCGCTCCGGAGAAGGCGTAACCAAGCCGACAGGCGACGTAAGCAGCTCCTACGGCACGTTCGGCGCGGCGACAGGCAGTTTCGATCTCTCTTATGGCGGCAAAAGCTGGGGCAATTTTATTGAGGCCGACGGCATGAACTCGGGCCGCTTCCTCGATCCTCCGGAGTTCGCCGTCTTCCACGACAAGGGCAACGAAGAGAACGTCTTCGACCGCATCGATTACAGCTTCGATCAGGCCGATTCTATCCATCTGGATCTCAACTACAGCCGCTCGTGGTTCCAGACGCCCAATGCATATGACAACCTCGGCGTTGAGAACGTTACCGACTTCGGCACCAGCGCAACTCCGACCTTTAGCGACGTCGGCGACACCGATCAGCATTCCAAGATCGGCACCTTCAACATCTCACCCACTTACACGCGGGTCATCAGCAACGACTCGGTCTGGAACCTGGGCGCGTTCGCCCGCAAAGACCTTTACAACTACTTTCCCAGCGGCAATGCTTTGGCTGACCTGGGCCCTTCGAACCTTCAGACCTCGTCGATTTCGCAGATTCGCTCGCTGTTGAACACCGGCATTCACTCGGATTACTCCTACGTGAAAGGCATCAACAATCTCAAGATTGGCGCGCAGTATGAACAGACCGTCCTGCGGGAGAGCGATTCGCTGGGAATTGTGGAGAGCACCTATGACGCGCCTTGCATGGATGCGACCACCGGCGTTCCGCTCCCGGGTTACAGTTCGCCTGCAGACTGCATTGCGCCGAACGTGGCCCCAAATCCCCTCTATACCACCGTGCTTGCTCCCTACGACCTTACGCGCGGCGGCTCAAATTACGATTGGCTGGGCCGCACCGACGTGAAGGAGCTGGCTCTTTACGCCGAAGACCAGATCAAGGTGAAGAACTGGAACTTCAATGTGGGCCTGCGCGAGGACGTCTATAACGGCCTGACCAAAGCCAACCAGATCGAGCCCCGCATCGGCGTCGCTTACAACGTGAAGCCCAGCAACAGCGTTTTGAGCATCTCGTATGCGCGCACGCTGGAGACACCCTTCAACGAGAACCTGGTGCTTTCGAGCGAAGGCTGCGGCAACGCCGTGCTTGC
>JASHVU010000084.1 GCA_030044455.1 Acidobacteriaceae bacterium
GCTCAACAGCAGAGCGCACAATCTTCTCGTCGAATTTAGCCACCACGGTCTGAATGGCCATGCGATCTTTGGGCGGCGTTTCGATCACGCTCATGTCGCGCAGGCCTACCAGCGACATGTGCAGCGTGCGCGGAATCGGCGTGGCGCTCATGGCCAGCACGTCAATCTCTTTGCGCATCTGCTTCAGGCGTTCCTTATGGCGCACGCCGAAGCGCTGCTCCTCGTCGACGATGAGCAGGCCGAGATCCTGAAACTTGATGTCTTTTGAGAGCAGCCGGTGGGTGCCGATGAGAATGTCGACTCGGCCCTGCCCGACGCGTTCCACAATGTCTTTCTGCTCCTTGGCGGTGCGGAACCGGGAGATCATCTCAACGTGAATGGGAAACTGGGAGAAGCGCTGTTTGAAGGTTTCAAAGTGCTGAAAGCTGAGCACCGTTGTCGGCGTGAGTACGGCTACCTGCTTGCCATCCTGTACGGCTTTGAAGGCAGCGCGCATGGCCACTTCGGTCTTGCCGTAGCCCACATCGCCGCAGAGCAGACGATCCATGGGTGTGGTCGACTCCATATCGTCTTTGATGGCCCGGATGGCAGTGACCTGATCGTCAGTCTCGGTATAGTCGAACGCGTCTTCAAACTCGCGCTGGAACTCGTTGTCTCTTGAGAATGCTGTGCCCTCCGCGGTGTGGCGCTCGGCGTAAAGCTTGAGCAACTCGGCGGCCATGTCCTGCATGGCCTTGCGCACGCGCGCCTTGGTCTTGGTCCATTGCTGCGAGCCGAGCTTGTTCAGTATCGGCGCCGGCCCCGAATCCGTCGACCGGTACTTCTGGATGAGGTCGAGGCGCGTCAGAGGCACATAAAGCTTGGCGCTCTCGGCAAACTCGAGAATCATGAACTCGACCGAGAGCCCGTCCTGCACAATCTCTTTCAAACCCTGGTACTGCGCGATGCCGTGCTCCACATGTACTACGTAGTCGCCGATGGTGAGGTCGCGAAAATCGGAGACAAAGGCCGCGGTCTTTGATTTTTTAGCCGCGGGGCGCGCGGCCACATCGGCCTCATCGTTCAGATCGTTGGCGCCGAAGACGATAAGATTCGCGCCGGGGAAGCTGACGCCTGCGGCGAGAAGCGAGCGCACGATGACCGGCACGCGCAGATCGCCGGCCATGTAGCTGGCTTCTTCAAAAATGGTTTCGCCGGGATGCGCGGCGCGGCTGCCGAGCCGATACGGTACCTGGTAGTCGCGCATCACGGTGGCGAGTCGCTCCACGTCGCCCTGATGAGGCACGGCCAACACGATGCGCGACTCGCTCTGCATCAGGTTCTTGATTTGCTCAGTCAATGCGGGTATCGATCCGTGAAAACGCAGCGTGGGGCGCGTTGCCAATTCGATTTCGCCGAGCGTAGCATCTTCGTCCAACACGTCGATGGCGCCCAGCTGATCGAGGTCAAGGCCCATGTGCGACTGGAGCGATGCGGCAAGAATTTCGGGGCGCACATAAATGTCTTCAGGCCGGATGAGCGAACCAACGCCCGAGCGTTCATGACGCTGCTCCACCTTGTTCCACCAGCGATCAATCTGGTTGCGCACCATGG
Organism: Acidobacteriaceae bacterium; assembly: GCA_030044455.1. Classification (GTDB taxonomy): domain Bacteria; phylum Acidobacteriota; class Terriglobia; order Terriglobales; family Acidobacteriaceae; genus Telmatobacter. The sequence continues at coordinate 1,594 of JASHVU010000084.1, forward strand.
CTGGCTCGTCAACAAACAAGGCGCTACGGGAGATGAGCGTGAGCAGTGATTTTTGAGCTCCGGCGACGGAGGCAAAAAACTCCCAGCCCGGAAAAACGCTGACGCCGCCTGCTGCCGCGGCCTCGACGGCAAGCTCCTCATCTTCGTTTTCGACGCGCTGGCGGCTCAGGCGCGCATTCACCGCGGCCAGCAGATGCTCGGTGACAGGAGTTTCGGTGAGAGGCAGCAACTCGGTCTCGTCGAGGCCGCTTTGCGAGCGCTGTGTTTCAGGCTCGAACTTGCGGATGGTGTCAATTTCGTCGCCGAAAAACTCGATGCGGACAGGGCGGTCGGCCTCGGGCGAATAGACATCCAGAATGCCGCCGCGCCGCGTGAACTGCCCCGGCATCTCCACCAGGTCCATCTGCGCGTAGCCCACGCTGGCCAGGTGTGCGGTGAGGGTTTCAAGGTCGAGCTCGTCACTGCGCCGCAGAGTCACCGCGAGGCTCGCATAATATTCGCGATCGAAGAGCCGCAATGCAGCCGACTCAACCGGCGCAATCAGAATATCGACCGCGTTTGTCGAGAGTTTCCACAGCGCCGAGGCGCGCTGCTCCTGCACGTCGGGGTGGGGCGAGAGATTTTCAAACGGGAGCACATCGTGGGCAGGGAAGCGGACCACGCGGGCCGGATCGATTGCGCCAGTGAGCTCGCATCCGGCTTTGAGAAGTGGTTCCAGGGCCTCGGCGGCCTTGTTGTCGGCTACGATGACGACGACTGGTTGGCGAGCCGCCCGCGCCATCAGTGGAATGTAAAGTGCGCGCGCGGTTGCGGTCAGCCCGGACACACGCCTACGCCCCGCACCCAGGCTCAGGTGCCTGCGAACGCGCTCAAATCCCGGGGTCTGCTCCAGTTCCGCGAAAATTTCGCGGACGAACGGGAGAATCATGCAGTGTCTAGTTTAGCAGCGGGGGCGTTCGCGCCTATTTGTCTCCCAGCGCCTTGGCAAACGCATAGAAAAAGTCCAGCGACTTCCAGAACGAATCCTCCGGAAGCCGTTCATCTTTACCGTGGGCGCGCACGTCGTTCACCTCCAGCGCGATGGCCGAGTAGCCGTAGCTGGGAATGCCGGCCTGGGCAAAGTAGATCGAGTCGCTCGCGCCGTTCTCCATCACCGGCGTTACCGGCACTCCCGGCCATATCTCGTCGGTGATTTTGGTGAGCGGATCAAAGACTTCAGGAATGGGCGGCGGGGGCGTGATGGCCTTTCGGTCGGGCGCAACGTCTGAAATCACTCCGGCGTCGGAGACGTATTTCACGCTCAGCTTGGGATCGTTGAAGAGGCCGATGAGTTGCTGGCGAATCTCTTCGGGCGAATGGCCGGGAAAGATGCGGCAGTTGACGATAGCCTGGGCGATCTGCGGCAACGCGTTGTTGGCGTCGCCGCCGCTGAGCCGCGTGGCCACGCAGGTGGTGCGGAAGTTCGAGTTGTAGCTGGGGCTCTCGCTCAGCCGCGCTGCCGCGGCCATGTCGGGCGGTGTGCCAAGAATCGCGAGCATGTCGGCTGCGGTCTGACCGGTCTCGCGTTTGGCCAGGTTTCCAAAGTAAGTGCGCGTGACCTCGTTGAGTTCGAAAGGAAAGGTGTAGGTCGACAGCTTGTCGAGCGCGGCCATCAGTTCGTAAATGGCATTGTCGGGCCGGGGCAGCGAGCTGTGGCCGCCTCGGTCAGTGGTAGTGAGCTCAAAGTCGGAGTAGACCTTTTCAGTGGCTTCAACCGCAGCA
>JASHVU010000796.1 GCA_030044455.1 Acidobacteriaceae bacterium
AGCACGTCGATGACCGGTGCGGGGACAGACACCTGCACGGTGACGCTAAACGCGGCGGCGGGCACGGGCGGCCAAGTGGTGAACGTGTCGAGCAATAACACGGCGGTGGTGGTGCCGACGTCGGTAACGGTGGCGGCGGGAGCCACTTCAGCTAACTTCACAGCCACGATATCGGCGGTGAGCACGGCGCAGAACGTAACGCTGACGGCGACCTCGGGAGGCGGGACACAGTCTTATTGGATCAGCCTGGGCGCGGCGGTGCCTACGCTAACACTGCAATCAACCAGCGTGCCATTCGGCGACGTGACGGACGGCAGCCCAGCCTACCAATCGGTCACACTGACTTCATCGGGAACGGGGGCAGTAACGGTGAGCGCCGGATCGGTGAGCGGCACCGGATACTCGATCTCCGGGGTAAGCTTCCCGTTGACTCTGAACTCCGGTCAGAATGCGACGCTCGAAATCGAATTCGATCCTACAACGACAGGAGTATCGGACGGCACGGTCACGCTGACGAGCAACTCGTCAACCGGGACCACTTCGACAATCAGTCTGAGCGGCACTGGTGTGGCTCCATCTTCTTCTTACGAGGTGAGCCTTACCTGGGATGCGCCGGCTGAGTCAAGCGACCCGGTTGCGGGTTACAACGTTTATCGCGCCATCAGTGGCAGCTCCACGTATGAATTGCTGAGTTCATTAATCGATGCCGCAACCAGCTATACCGACTCGAGTGTTGCGAATAACACTTCCTATACTTATTACGTAGAGAGTGTCGATGCAGAAGGCAATGAAAGCGGCCCCTCGAATACCTTTACGATTTCAGTTCCTTAAATGCGCGGATCAGTCGTGGCCAGGCTGCAGTTGTGAGTCGCTCCTGCCACGACATTCCTGACAGATGGTTGCAGTGACTTTGGGGGCACTACCGAATCCGCGTCTGCGGTGGATGCAACCGGTCCGGTATGCCTTTCTGAAATGAGGCCGGGTAACTGTCTCGAAACCGAATCCCACTTCTCGTATTTGCAAAAATCGTCACAATTTCGTCGGGTTTATCCAAAAAAATATTTATAAAGCAACCGATTCATGTATATCTATTGCCAGATTGGATCAGTGACAAAACTCTGCAACCGTTTCCCGGCTGCGAAAGGCGCTATCGAGGAACTCGATAGCCAGCCTGTTCGATCTCGACGCGTAATAGCGTTGGGTTTGCAACTGCAGGGAACAATCCAAAGTAACTATCCGATCTCCGCCGCTATGCGGTAACCCCTTGAGGCGGCAACCGGGCCCCCGGCAACTTTGGAGCACTGGCAGCTTGTTGCCTATCGTGACAGTTAAAGCAATGAAAAGGCGATACATATTATCGCCAGGGCCGATTCACACAACGAGCAAATCAGCGAAGAAGGCGAAGACGCGCAAGAGGCTTCCGCGTCCACTATGGCTGGTATGGCGCTCCGGATACGGTTACTTGTATCCACTTTTGTGTCACGAAAGGTTATTGTTTTGCGCTATGATCTCTTTTAAGTAACCAGACAAGTGGGTACCACGGTAAGCTAACGAAAACTCTAGTGGTGGTTCACTTCTTCTCGCAGCTGAAAGTGTAAACCCGAGATCCAGGTTGCCGATTTGCGAATAGCAAATCGTTTGAGCAAAAGAAGATTGAAATGCGAAACACAGACCCCTTTCTGCATTTTCGCGGTGCATTTTTTGAATCTGCCGCATTGTTCGTCGGAAACCCGTCAGCTTCGAGCGACCACTCGCGGCTCAACCGCTCTTTCTGTCGCCTAAGCAATGGCCGGCTTGCCCTTCTATTGGCACTCTTGAGTTGTGTTCTGATGCTCTCGGGAAAAGCGGAAGGTCAATCGACACCAGCAACGCTGACGCCTTCGTCGGGAACGCTTCCCACCAGCCAGACTTTCACCTGGAACAACGGAGTTGGAGTCACGGAGTACTCACTGTTTATGGGAACGGCCGGCTTCGGCTCGACCAACCTTTTGAACTACAACGAGACGAAGGCGACTACGGTCAAGGTCTCGATTCCGTCTGACGGCGTCACCGTCTATGCCAGGTTCTACCAGCCCATCAATGGAGTTTGGCAGTACGCCGATTACGAATTCACCGAGCCGGGCACTCCGATGCCGGCCACACTCTCACCATCGTCGGGAACACTTGCGACCAGCCAGACGTTCGCCTGGAGCAACGGAGCGGGACCGGCCGCCTACCAGCTTCTGGTGGGTACCACAGGCACTGGTTCTTCGAACGTGTATAGTTCGGGTTCCACGACGGCGACGTCGACGACAGTCAGCATGCAAGCCGGCAGCACGAAGGTCTATGTCCGGCTCATGCAGCTCATCGACGATGCGTGGCAGAGCACGGATTATACCTTCACCAGCACCGAGGCCGGCACTCTGACGCCGGCCACACTGACGCCATCGTCGGGAACGCTTGCGGCCAGCCAGACGTTTACCTGGAGCAATGGAGTGGGACCGACGGAGTACTCACTGTTTTTGGGAACGACCGGCTTCGGTTCGACGAACATTGCGAACATGAACGAGACCACGGAGACCTCGGCTAAGGTCTCGATTCCATCTGACGGCGTCACAGTCTATGCCAGGTTCTACCAGCTCATTAATGGAGCATGGCAATACACCGATTACGAATTCACTGAGCCGGGCACTATGGTGCCAGCCACACTCACACCTGCGTCGGGATCACTTGCGGCCAGCCAGACATTCACCTGGAGCAATGGAATGGGACCGGCCGCCTACCAGCTTCTGGTGGGTACCACAGGCGTTGGCTCTTCAAACGTGTACAGTTCGGGTTCCACGACCGCGACGTCGACGACAGTCAGCTTTCAACCCGACGGCGCGGAGGTCTATGTCCGGCTCATGCAGCTTATCGACGATGCGTGGCAGAGCACGGACTATGCTTTCACCGAGCCCGGCCCCCCGACGCCGGCCACCCTTACACCGTCGTCGGGAACGCTTGCGACCAGCCAGACGTTCACC
>JASHVU010000797.1 GCA_030044455.1 Acidobacteriaceae bacterium
TCAGAGAACTCGCCCAGCGCTGGAGCATCTTGGCAGCCGGCGCCTCAATGCTGTTTGTCTATTTCGCAGTCAATCTGCTGGTCTTTGGAACGGCGATGCCGGTTTCAGGACAAGCGAAACAAATGCGCTTTCATCATCTTCCGGACGACGTGCTCGTTCGCTCCCTGTTCGGATCGCCGTCCATGGACATCATCAACCTCATATTCTTCGCTGAAATCGCGGTTATCGCAGTTGTTTTTTTCACGGAGCGGGAAAAGATCAGACTGTCGGCTCCGGTAAAGTCAGCATGTTTTGCCCTGATCTTGTTCCCAATCGTCCACTGGACGGTGCTTTCGGTCTTAAGCGACTGGGCGGTGTGGAATTGGTATCTCTATTCGGTAGTTCCCGCCACTCTGGCATGCGGATTTGTGTTGGCCGGCAGCCGGCTGCGCCTCGACTCCATGGGGCACCTGCTAACCCTCACCTCGCTGTTTGTGGTGATGCTCTTCTTTGTCGGCGACGTCATTCGCTTCCGAAGGATGAGTACACCCGCCATCAGTCTCAAAATCGGACTTGACCTGAAGAAATTTGCCCAGACGCACCCGGGCGTATACGCGATGGGAGACAAGGCCGGACTTCCCGGCTACCTGATTGGGCAACCGCTGATTCAGTTAGAGGGGCTGGTAATGGACAAGAATTATCTGAGCATGATCCGAAGGCAGGCCCCATTACCCCGAATCTTCCAACGCTATGGAGTCAACTACTACGTCGGCATCAATCTCAAGAAGGAAGGGACATGTTACCTGGCCGTCGAGCCCAAGCAGGGGGGCCCGGACTGTCCAAAATCGCGCGCAACGATTTGCGAGGAGCCGGTGGCGAGATTCATTTACTTCACAAATACAGTTCTGGTTTTCAAAGTTGCTGATGCGCCAGCCGGGGCTCTTCGTCCCGTTCAGCCATAACCCATTCAAACGCCATATGCGCGAATGCGGCCGAGCAGGTTAATTGAACAAATCCTTCACACGCTCCAGCAGGCTCGGCGCCGTCGGCTTATTGTCAACGATCATTGTCTCGCCTAGTTTCGCCATCAGCTCGCGTTGCGCCTTGGTCAGCTTGCGCGGCGTCTGCACTACAATCCTCACCACAAGGTCGCCTTGCCCGCGCTCGTTCAGGTGCGGAACGCCGCGACCCTTGATGCGCAATTCCTTGCCGCTCTGTGTCCCCTCGGGAATCTTTACCTCGACCGCGCCGTCCATGCCGGGAATTTCAAACTCCGCCCCAAGGGCTGCCTGCGGAAAGCTCACCGGTATCACGCAGTGCAGGTCGTAGCCCTGGCGCTCAAAAAACTCATGTTTCTTGACCGAAAGCACCACGTACAAGTCGCCCTTGGGACCGCCTGCGCGGCCAGCGTCGCCCTCGCCGCTGTACCGGATTTGCGTTCCCTCTTCAACGCCCTTCGGCACTTTCACGTGCATTTTCACTTCGGTGGCTGCGCGGCCTTCACCCCGGCAGGTTGTGCACGGGTCGCTGATGACGTGCCCGGTACCGCCGCACACGTTGCAGGTGCGCGCCACCGAGAAGAATCCCTGCTGATAGCGAAACTGCCCGCGCCCCTGGCAGTGGCTGCACACGCTCGGACCGCGGCCCGAAGCGCTCCGGCTTCCCTTGCATGTGCCGCATATCTCCAGACGCCGGATCTTAATCTCTTTTTCGACACCGAAGATCGCGTCTTCAAACTCGATCGCCAAGTCAAAGCGCAGATCGTCGCCGCGCTGCTGGCGCGATTGCCGCCCACCGCCCTGGCCCGCGCCGCCCACTCCGAACATCTCACCGAACAGGTCGCCAAAAATGTCGCCGATATCCACGCCGCCGGCAAACGGGCTCGCACCAAATCCTCCTCCGCCCAGTCCCGCGTGTCCGTAACGGTCGTAGGCCGCGCGTTTGTCGGGGTCGCACAGCACCTGGTAAGCCTCGCTCGCCTGCTTGAACTTTTCTTCGGCCGCGTGATCCCCCGGATTCCGGTCAGGGTGATACTTTAGCGCCTGCTTTCGATAGGCGCTCTTCAACTCCTGATCGCTCGCGTCACGCGAGATGCCCAGGACCTCGTAAAAATCTGCTTTACCCACTCTTGTATTAGAACTCATTTCGTCTAAACCAGCTTTCAGCTCTTAGCTTTCAGCCTCTCCTTCTTCCAGCACGCGCTCTTTCACTCGCTGTAAAATCCAGGAGCCTGATTTTCGATTCCGTCGTCTGTTCCATCGCGATATCGCTGATAGCTGAATGCTGACAGCTACTAGCCGCTTCATTCATTTACCTGTTTCGCATTGTGCGCGATGCGCACCAGCGCCGGCCTCAACAGCCGGTCGCGCATCTTGTAGCCTCTGCGTACTTCTTCGGCCACATGCTGATCGGGAATGTCGTCGCGCTCCACGGCTCCCAGCGCCTCATGCAAGCGAGGATCGAACGCCTCGCCTACCGCTGGCACCGGCACAACCTGCATCTGACGCAGGATCTCCTCCATCTGCTTCACAATCAGTTCCACGCCCGAACGCAATTGATCCGCTGAACCGCCCGCCTTCAGCGCTAATTGGAAATTGTCCAGCACCGGCAAAAACTGTTCCACCACACCCGCCGCCGCAAATTCGCGAAACTCATTGCGCTCCCGCTCGCCGCGTTTGCGCGCATTCTCAAACTCCGCCTGCATTCGGGCCACGCGATCCAGCAACTGGTCGCGCTCGGCTTTCAACTTTTCCAGCTCCGATGGGCCAGCCTGCTCAGGCTCCGCCGCCGCGCCTTCTTCCTTGCTCGCAGTCTCCACTGCTTCAGCCGGCTTCTCTTCCGCCGCGGCGTCGTCTTGCTCGCCCGGTTCAATCTCCAGGGGCTCCAATACGTTCAACTCTCTCTCCTGTTCGGGCATACTTCCGGGGTTTCTCCTCCCTTTCAAACCTGCCTCATTTCTCATAACCGGCGGTGTCGTCTCGCGCCTTTAATCTTCTACCGCCTCATCTGTTCGATTCACGCCGCAGGCCCTTGGGCTCAGGCCCTTCGTCGTTGCGCCATAGGGACGCGCCCGTCCGGCTCGCTTTTCAAGCGCGCTGAATGCCCGGCCTAATCGTCACGAGATTCAAGAATCCGCTCAGAGAGCCGGGCAATATAACTCACCGCCTGAATCATCTCCTGATATTGGATGCGAGTGGGCGCAATCAACGCTACCGTTCCCAGGCTGGTGCCGCCCAACCGTGCCGGCGCGCCAATCAGCACCAGGTCCTGCATGGTCGGCGAGGCCTTGTCCAGCCCCACTACCACCCGCACTTCCTGCTGCCGCCCGTCCACGTAAGCATTCAGCAGCTCAATCAGCCGCTCTTTGGCCTCAAGCGCCGCCAGCATCTGGCGCAGTCGCTCGCGGTCCCTCTCCACCGTAATCAGATTCGCGATTCCGTCAACGAAAATGGCTTGCGCCGTATCCTCCACGGTCAATGCGCCCTTACGGCACAACTCCTCAACCGCTGTCAGCAGCTGCCGGTAGACCTCGCGCTCTACATCCACACGGCGTGAAACCTCAGCGCGGATCCGCTCGATCGGCCAGCCGCGGAAGTTCTCGTTCAGGTACCTCGCCGCCGACTCCAGCTCCACGTGCGCCAATTCGCGGTCAAGCGCCAGCACGCGATCCTGCACCGCGCCGGTCTGCGTTACCAGCACCGCCAACACGCGCCCGGTTGCAAGGCGTGAAAAATGAATATGCTCCAGCACCTGCCCCGCGGTCGAGCCGGCCAGCGCCACGCCCAGCCCGCTCGAGAGTAACGCCAAAACATGCGAGGTCCGTTCCAGGTACTCATGCGAACTCGCAACGCCTGAAAAGCTCTCTTCGATCTGTCCGCGCGTCAATTCACTCATCGTTCCAGTCTCGCCGCCCGCCCCGCTCATGCTCCCGCGTGTCAGCACCGTCAGACGGCCGGACTGTGTAAGCTGCTCCACATAGAATCTGAATCCAGCTGCCGTTGGGACGCGCCCCGATGAGGTATGCGGCTGTTCCAGCAACCCCAACTCGCCCAGGGTAGACATCACGTTGCGCAGCGTCGCCGAGCTCAGACCGTCGCGATCGGCAAACACCCGGGCGAGCGCCTGAGACGCGACCGGCTCCCCGGTGGTGATGTACGCGTCGATAATGGCGGTCAGAACCAGCCGCTCCCGCGGGCTCAGCCTTACCTCAGGCATCTTTTCTGTCCCATCGCGTTCCGCTTGGGGCCCCTTGGCTTCCGCCCCCTTCGTTCACCGATCGTCCGTACCTCTTAAACCTTTTAAATCAACATCTTAAAGGCAGAAAAGGGCAGTGATCTCCTGTTTAATTCTAGAAATGCACGATTGCCAATGTCAAGGGCCGGCAACCTGCTGCGGCTGGCCGTAATACCCCGCGTTCGTATGCGCCGTCAGCCCCGCCTGATTCAACTTCAACTTCAGCTCGTGGTACTCGTTGGGACCATCCGGCTTGGGCGGCTCAAATGTGATTTCGTAGTAGGTCCCAGCGTCCTGCACAACAGAGGCAATGGATGAAGCCACATCGTTGCTGGGGGGAACCACCCGACCCCCGCTCTGCATTGCGACCACCTTCAATGCCAGGTTCGGTGGCATTGCCTGAGTTGGCTTCTTTACTCCCTTCAGATACGACTCATACAAATAGGTGCCCTGGCCCGGCATACCCTGGGCCACGCTCGAAAGCTCGATTTGCCCCTCGCGCAGCAGCGTGTTCAACGCCACAACGCTGTCGAAAAACGCCTTCTGCCCCTTGACTGAGAAATTGATGTTCGGGTCGCTCAGCATCGGCCATCCCGGACCGGCCCAGATCACCAGCTTCCGCCCCGGCTTATCTTTGATGTTCTCCACCAGCGTATCCAGCATCTTTACGCAGAATTCGAACCGTTCTATGTCTCCCCAGGACCCGGCCGCATTGCCGATGGTGCGCAGACTGCTCGTCGTCTCATCAAGATGTTTGGCCAGCTCATTGCCGTCAGTTGCCCCGCCGCTCTGCATCTGCATGCCGTTGTTGGTCAAGAAAGCCAGCGAGACCGGGAATGCCAGGTGCCCCCCGTTCTGCCGCAAAAATGCGCCGACCTGCTCGCGCGTGTATGACACGCTCTCAAACGGCATATTCACCGTGTCAAAGACGATGATTACTGACGCTGGAACCTCGGCAGGCGCCGCACTCCCGCCAAACGCCTTGAACGACACAATCTGCATCGGCCGGTTGTTGTCGAGCAACTGAAAATCGCCCACCCCAAGGCCGGGAACATTCCTGCCGCCCTTGTCTGTCACCACCACATTCAGCCGCATGCTCCCTTCAGCCGCCGGTGTGCTCGATTCATTTGCCGGGCGCGGCGCCAGCGAAGGACTGCTCTGGGCCGCCGCCGGAACCGGAGCCTGCGCCGGAGCCAGCGTGGCCAGACCGGATAAAAGACCCATAAGTAAGAGTGATGACAGCCGCATCGTTCCCCTCCGTGGAATGATCACTATCAGGTTTGGAAAACCATCATACTCCGCTCTGATGAACCTGGCACCGAAACAAAGAGATCCCCCGTTCGTGGCATTCCCTACCACCTGCGTACCGTTACCAAAAGAAGGCTTGTGATCCATCACACTGCGGATTGCCAGGCATTCTGATGCTATTGTTATCGCTACTGCTCGTCCAGAGAGGACGCGGGAAAAACATAAAAGGGCAAGCCAGGCAGCTTTCCTGTGGGTCGATTCACTCTAACCAGATATTGCGCTCTGTTTGAATTCTATGGAGGGCCCCATGATTGCTTTTTACGGAGGCAAGTCTTTTCGTCGTGCAGTAAATACCCTCACGCTGATCCCGGCCTTGGTCCTGTCCTCGGCCTTGGTACTGATCGCGAGCGCACCTGTCTGCCGGGCGGAATCCGGCGGCTCGAACTCAGGCGCCAATCTTGGCAAGCATGCTCGCAAAATCCACCGCGAGATTGAGCATTTCCGCACCGGCAGCTACATCCATCTGACGCTCGCTGACGGCTCAGAACGGACGGTTGCGCTGGTTTCGTACGATGATTCTGCCTTTACGGGCACCAACGCGGAAAGCAACAACCGCGAGACCCACGCCTACGATGAAATTGCACGCGTGAGCCGCGAAAAGGACTACATCGGCGAAGGTTCTGAAAGCCACGTGCGCCATATCCGGCTGTGGGTGCCCATCACCGCGGCCCTGATAGCCGGCGGCGCCGTCGCCGCCTTTGAAGTGCGGTAATTCAGCCAATGGTCACGAGCCAGTAGCCAGGGCCAACAGCCGATAGGACCGGTATCGCGCTGCCCGTCTAGGGCTATCGGCGCCCGGCTCCTGGCTACTGCTTCCGTTTCGGCTGTTAGATTCAAATCATGTTCCATCCCACTGAAGACATTCGCATTCAATGGACGAAAGTCGTTCTGCCGCCGGTCTTCCTCGAAGAGGAACGGCCGGTCACAGAAGCGGCCTCAGCTACCATTTTCGACGCCCGCCGAGAAATCGTCGACATCCTCAACGGCCGCGATTCGCGGCTGCTGGTCCTCGCCGGCCCCTGCTCCATCCACGACGTTAAGGCTGCCCGCGAATATGCCGGCCTGCTCAAAGAGGCCATCGCCGAGTTCTCCCAGGATCTGCGCATCGTCATGCGCGTCTATTTTGAGAAGCCCCGCACCACGATCGGCTGGAAGGGCCTCATCAACGACCCCTATCTCGATCAGTCCTACAAAATCAACGACGGCCTGCGCCTGGCTCGTCACCTGCTGCTCGACCTGGCCGAAATGGGCGTCCCCACCGGCACCGAATTCCTCGATATGATTTCGCCCCAGTACATCGCCGGCCTGGTAAGCTGGGGGGCCATCGGAGCGCGCACCACTGAGAGCCAGGTGCACCGCCAGCTCGTCTCCGGTGTGTCGTGCCCGGTGGGATTCAAGAACGCCACCTCAGGCGATGTGCAGGTAGCCATCGACGCGATTCTTTCCGCGTCCTACTCCCATACTTTTCTCGGCCACACTCATCATGGTCAGTCCGCCATTTTCGTCACCACCGGCAATCCCGATACCCACATCATCCTGCGCGGCGGCCGCAAGGTTGTTAACTACACTGCCCAGAGCGTGAGTGAAACCGCGGAGCGGATGGAAATGGCTGGCCTCGCCCCGCGCATCATGATCGACTTCAGCCACGCCAATTCCAACAAGGACTATCGCCGCCAGTCCCTCGTCGGCCACGACGTGGCCGGCCAGATCGCCGCCGGCAACAAGCACATTATGGGAGTGATGATCGAGAGCAACCTGGTCGCCGGTGCGCAGAATCTTGAGCCGGGCAA
>JASHVU010000798.1 GCA_030044455.1 Acidobacteriaceae bacterium
GATCGACAGGATCATGACCACCTCAATGGCCACCGCGAGCACGCTGATGATGGAGCGGACAGGGCGATGAAGTAGGTTGGCGAAGATGAGCTTGTTCATGCTTTTGCGGACCGGAAGCCGAAGCGTGCCAAATCCCATTACAAGGTTAGCAGCCAGGGTCGGGCAGGCAATTCGGCAAACTTGCTGCGACGAGTGCCGGCAGCAGGTTGCAAATCGAATTCATGTCACCGAGTTTGTTTTGACTCCGGCAGAAATCGGGGTTTATTGTGAGATGGGAAATTCCTTGTAGTTCCTGCTGGTTACGGGTCGCTGATGGGGAGTTTTGGCGAAGATCTGCGCATGGAGCGGTTGGCCCGCGGCATTGCGCTTGAACAGATAACGGCGATAACCAAAATCAGCCAGCGACACCTTCTGGCGCTGGAGCAGGAGCGGTTTCGCCTGCTCCCCGGCGGCATTCTGAGCAAGGGGATTGTGCGTGGATACGCCAACGCGCTGGGGCTCAACGAACAGGACTGGACCGAGCGTTTCCTGAAGGCCTGCGACGCCGCGGGCCAGGCGGTGGATGACGAGCGCGGATGGACCGCCTTTGCCACCAACGTGGGAAAGGCCCGTATTATGCACCACGATGAGGTTGAACTGCGGCTGCGCTGGGTGGGCGCGCTGATTCTGGTTTTCGTGGTGCTGGCGGCCTTCTTCCTCATGGTGCGTTACTACGGCGTGCATGCCGGATGGTGGACAAAGATGCTGCCCACGCACGTCTTCACATCGGCATACGAAAGCATCGTGGCGAAGTTCGCAACCCTCCGTTCGCATGCAGGGCAATAAGCGGGCACATCAACCCAGCTTAATGCCTTCCTGCGACCTTTGAACCCCCAATCTCTACCGTTCGCCAACTCGTTTTGCCGCAGACTGGCTGCTGCAATTACCATAGATAAAGGCACCGACCGTACCCTACGGTTCAAGAGCAGACCGAAGTTTGCTCAACCGAGTGGCGGCGAAGGCGGCGGCCGCGGGCTGCAATCTCCCGGATTGGCGGGCAACGAAAAGCCAACCTACGCAGCGAATCGAACTCACACACCCCTCTTGCGGGAAGGAGCTTACCAAAGTTGAGCGACCGTTTTTTGTTTACCTCTGAATCCGTCACCGAAGGCCATCCTGACAAGATCGCCGATCAGGTATCAGACGCAATTCTCGACGCCTGCCTGGAGCAGGATCCCTACAGCCGCGTGGCGGCCGAAACGCTGACGGCAACCGGGCTGGTTGTGATTGCCGGCGAGATCACGACCAAGGCATATGTCGATTTCCAGAGCCTGGTGCGCGGCGTGGTTGCTTCGATCGGCTACGACAACGCGGTGTACGGCTTCGACTCCAACACCTGCGCAGTGATTTCGACCATCAACAAGCAGTCGGGCGACATTGCCCAGGGCGTTGACACCGGCGGCGCCGGCGACCAGGGCATGATGTTCGGCTATGCCACAAACGAGACTCCGGAGCTGATGCCTGCGCCCATCTCGCTGGCGCACAAACTCACCCGCCGCCTCAGCGAAGTGCGCAAGAACGGCAAGCTGCCCTACCTGCGCCCCGACGGCAAGAGCCAGGTAACGGTGGAATACGGTGAAGACGGAAAGCCCGCGCGCATCGATGCGGTGGTCATCTCGAGTCAGCACTCTGAGAGCGTGAGCAACGAAGAGTTGCACGCTGACGTTCTAAAGCACGTGATCCAGGCGGTGCTGCCGGCGGCGTGGCTCGACGAACACACCAAGTACCACATCAATCCCACAGGCCGCTTCGTGATCGGCGGGCCGATGGGCGACACGGGACTCACGGGCCGCAAAATCATCGTGGACACTTACGGCGGCATGGGCCGTCATGGCGGCGGCGCATTCTCGGGCAAGGACCCGACCAAGGTGGACCGCAGCGCAGCTTACATGGCCCGCCACATCGCCAAGAACATTGTGGCCTCGGGACTCGCGGCAAAGGCTGAGGTTCAGCTGGCGTACGCCATTGGCGTCGCAGAGCCGGTCTCAGTGCTCATTGATACCTTTGGCACCGGCAAGGTGAGCGAGGCCAAGCTGACCGCCCTGGTGCGCAAGAACTTTTCGCTCAATCCCAAAGGCATAATCGAAAGCCTGAACCTGCGCCGGCCCATTTACCAGAAGACCGCGGCCTACGGCCACTTTGGCCGCACCGAGCCCGAGTTCACCTGGGAAGCGACCGACAAGGCGACCGCGCTGGCCGAGCAGGCTGGCATGGCGGCAGCCGCGAAGTAGTCTGGTAACAATCAAGGGAGAAAGTTTCGGCCCAGGATTTTGAAAGCCTGGGCCGACGTTTTTGGGTGGGGGCCGGTTGAAAGCTCTTTCGCCCAATTCGCGGGCCCAGCGCGATTGGCTTTCTGTTTTCCCCAGGCTTGCGCCCTGGGGCTGCCGTCTTATGCCCGCTGAAGCGGGCGCTCGAATTCAAAGACATAGCCTGCGACGCGGCTGCCTTCCATTTAGCTCCTGTCCACGTCCATGCCATAGAATCCTTTCGGGGACGGTCACATAATACGTTCGTTCCGGAGAAATCAATGCGCACTACCGTCGTTGCCATTTTCCTCCTTGCATCTGCAGCCTTCGCCGCCGCGCAGAATGGCGCCAACTGGAATTACGAAGGCCACACCGGGCCGCTGGTCTGGAGCCATCTCGACCCCTCCTACGCAGCCTGTAACCACGGCCACGAGCAGTCACCCATCGACATTCGCGGAGCGCGACTGAACAAACAACTCCAGCCCATTCAATACCACTACATCGCGGGACCGGTGACGATTGAGAATACCGGCCGCGGCATCGTGGTGCACGTGAACAAGGGCAGTTATATGGTGGCCGGCGGTGTACGCTTCGAACTTGTGGAGTTCGAGTTCCACCGCCCCAGCGAGCACACGGTGAAGGGCAAGTTTACCGATATGGAAGTGGACCTGGTGCACCGGAGCGGGGACGGCAAGATGGCGATCGTGGGTGTACGGCTCAACCAGGACCGCGGCAATCCCAACGCGGCCATGGCCACGCTGTGGCCGCACCTGCCCACGCGTCCCGGCACCAGCACCAAAGTGACCGACATGATCGACGCGGGCGGGTTCATCCCGGCCGATCCCGGCTACTGGACCTACACCGGATCTGAGCTCACGCCGCCATGCAGCGAGGGCGTGGAGTGGTTTGTGTATGAAGAACCGATCGACTTCAGCCGCGAACAACTGCGCCAATTCACGGCCCTCATCAGGATGAATACACGGCCAGAACAGGAATTGCACGGGCGGAGGATTGAGGCGAACGAGTAGGACAGCTTCTAGCTTCTAGCTCTAAGCCTTCGGCCCCGCGCGTCATCCCTTTCACAGCCTTGTCGGGAAAAGGTTGGAAACCCATATCCATCGCTCTGCCATTCTCATTGACTGGAGGCGCCTTGTAGAATGCACTGCGAGAGGTAGAGGCCCATGAAAGGCAACCCGAAGGTCATTGAGCAGTTAAATCTGGCGCTCCGCGACGAGCTCACCGCAATCAATCAGTATTTTCTCCATGCCGAAATGGCGGAGAACTGGGGATACAAGAAATACTCCCGGAACATCAAGAAGCAGTCCATCGACGAAATGAAGCACGCCGAGACGCTTATGGAGCGCATTCTGTTTCTTGACGGCACACCGAGCATGGAGCCTCTTTCTTTGTCGATCGGTCAAAGCGTAAAAGAGATGATCGAGTCCGACTTGAAGCTCGAACTGGGCGCGGTCGCCTCCTACAACGAAGCGATCAAGATTTCAGTTGAAAACCATGACAACGGCTCCCGCGATCTTTTCGTGCGCTTGCTGAAAGACGAAGAAGGCCACGTGGACTGGCTCGAGGCACAGTTGCACCAGATTAAGGAAATTGGCTACGAGCGCTACCTGATCACGCAGACAGAGGAGTCCGCGTAGGGCGGACGGAAGCTTCGAGCTTCTACGGCATTTTTTGAGTTACTGTGTCCCTTCCGTTTCCTCCCAAGGTCGCCGCTCCCTGGTGGTCGCGGCGACTCAGCCACTCGGTTCCGGGCTACATTTACAAAGAAAATGCGTTAGCTATTGGCTGCTGGCAACTGGCCGATCACTACTGACTCACCAGCGGAACAATCCTCAACACAATTTCGCCCTCGTCTTTCGCGGCAGACACTCCTGCCAAGTCTTCAACCAGATAGTGCGCGGCTTCGAGCGATTCCACCGGATGTGAAAACGTGGTGGCGATCACGATGCAGCCGGCAGCGCGGCCGGCGATTGCGCCTGAAGCGGAATCTTCGAAAACCACGCACTTTTCCGGCTTGAATCCCAGCAGCGCGGCACCGGCAAG
>JASHVU010000085.1 GCA_030044455.1 Acidobacteriaceae bacterium
CTGGTGGCCGAAGTGGTGAGGCAGTGCTGGCAGGCAGGCGCGAAGCGCGTGATCGTCACCGCTGTAAGCTGCAACGATCCGCGCCGCTGCTTTCAACGTTCGGGGATTCAGCTGGCCGCGCGCGCCCAAGGCGCTGAAGTAATTCTTCCCGAGCCATCGCTTTTCAGAGAGGTCGACCTCGGCGGCGCAGTGCTGAAAAACTGGCCGGTTTTTACGCCGTTTCTTGAGGCGGACAGGGTCATCAACCTGCCCATTGCCAAGCAGCACAGCCTGGTCGGCGCCACTTTGGGGATGAAAAACTGGTATGGCATCCTGGGCGGCGAACGCAACCGGTTGCACCAACAGATTCACCAGAGTCTGACCGACCTGGCCAGCTTCATGCTTCCCACAATTACGCTAATGGACTGCTATCGCGTACTGCCGCGCAACGGCCCGACAGGTGGCAACCTTGAAGACGTTGCCTTGAAGAAGACGGTGGTGGCGGGAACTGATCCCGTGGCCATCGATGCATATGTGGCTAAGGCATACTGGGATTTGGATCCCGCACAGATGCCCTATCTGGGAATGTGTGCTGCCCGCGGCTTGGGAACCGTGGACTTTGAGAAGCTATTGGTGAAAGTCAGCGAGCTGGCGTAGTTATTGCGCGTGCCACCCTCTCCTGCTTTGGGGCGCACCTAGGCCCGGATCAATCGTCGTTGCAGTTGTTCGAGCGACTGTCGCTTGGTCTCCGGATACACCATCAGCACGACGATGAACTGCACCACAGTCATCGCGGCGAAGAAGATGAATGGCGATGCTGTGCTCATCTTGTTCACGATTACAGGAAACATCTGCGCAATGAGTGCGTTCATGAACCAATGGCTGGCGCTGCCCACGCCTTGCCCTTTGGAACGTACCGAGGTGGGAAACACCTCGCCAAGATAGACCCATATGACCGAGCCTTGTGAGACGCTGAACAACGCGATGTAGGCAACCAGCAACCACAAAAGCGCGCCATGATGCGATTGCGAACTAAACACCCACGCCACGCCGCCCAGGCAACTGGCGCAGCCGGCTGCGCCAATCAATAGCAAAGTCTTTCGTCCCGCCTTGTCAATGAGCGACATGCCCACGATGCAAAACACAAGATTGGTTGCGCCGATCACGATGGCCTGCAGGTCGCTCGAAACCTGGTTGAAGCCGGCATAAGCAAAAATATCGTTCAGGTAATAGAGGATTGCGTTGATTCCGGCCAACTGGTTGAATGCCCCGATTGAAATGGCAAGGAAGAGTGGGTAACGATACTTCCACTGGAAGACGCGCTCGTGCGCCGCAGCATGTTCCTGCTCAATCGCAGCTTGAATATCGGCAAGCTCCGCTTTCGGATCCGGATCGCCCATCATCTTCAACACTGCCAGCGCCTCATCGATCTCGTTACGCGAGGCCGACCAGCGTGGGCTGCGCGGAATGCCGAAAAGGAGCACGAGAAAGCCCAGCGCGGGTAAAGTGGCGATACCCACCTGCCATCGCCACTCCGCGGCGCCAAGGTGCATGGTGCGAATGAGGTAGTTTGAAATGTAAGCCAGCATGATTCCGAAGACCACATTGAATTGAAACGTAGCCACCAGCCGGCCGCGCCACTTGGCAGGGGCCAGTTCGGCAATGTAAACCGGCCCCAACACTGACGAAGCGCCGATGCCCAGGCCACCGATGAATCGAAACACCAGGAACGACGGCCAGTTCCATGCCAACCCGCATCCGAGCGCCGATGCAATATAGAGCAGGGCCGTGATACGCAGCGTTTCGCGACTGCCCAGCCTTTGGCCGATCTGACCTGCGCTCAGCGCGCCAATCACCGTGCCAACCAGCCCGATTGCCACAGTAAATCCTTTGTCGTGCGGATTCAAACCATACAGTCGAACCAGCGCGTCAATGGCGCCCGAAATCACGACCGTGTCGAATCCAAAGAGCAAGCCGCCCAAAGCGCCCGTCAGCGTAGCTCTGATCAGTTTCGAATTAAGTTGCATTCTTTATTCCTTTTGACTCATTTGGCCGGTGGCGCAGCCCCAATCTGAACCGGCCGATTTCGCCCCGTGCGAACGGCTTGAGCCAGAACCGAGCGAGCCCACGGACGAGAATCCTGTCGCCAGAGCAGCATTTCGCCAACTGGAATTCTATCTTCTCAGGTCAGCCCGATGGCGAGCGCGTTCTCTCGATCCAGGTTTCGTTTGGATCGCCACAGATTTTCATAGATTTCATGAATTGATCTCTGGCTCTCATTGATGATTTAGCATATCCACAGTCACCTGACGGTCGTCAGCGACATCCATACGAATAGAAGCCGAGGTCGGACTGCATTGTCTCTCTCCCCAAGACGACATAAGACCGGTTGCCGCAATTTGGGGCATGGTTCCGGTTGTGCGTTCTGGTTGACGGCGTGTTGCGTGCTTCTCTTTGCCAGCACCGCGACTGCGCAATCTCCCACAAGCATTTTCGCCCCGGCCGCAACACCTGCACATTCAATTTTCGATCTCTCGATGCTGGTACTTTCAGTGACACTGGGAATCTTCTTGGTCGTTGCCGGGCTGCTGCTGTACGCTCTCGTCCGCTACCGCCAACGCCCTGGAGATTCGCAGCACGAGCCTGCACAAATCTACGGCAGCAATCAGATTGAGCTTTCCTGGACGGTGATTCCGATCTTGATCGTGGTGATGTTGTTTCTCACTACTGCTCGAGTTATCATCGGAACTCAGGCCATACCAAAACCGAAAAACACTCTGAACGTGACCGTGATCGGCCATCAGTTCTGGTG
Organism: Acidobacteriaceae bacterium; assembly: GCA_030044455.1. Classification (GTDB taxonomy): domain Bacteria; phylum Acidobacteriota; class Terriglobia; order Terriglobales; family Acidobacteriaceae; genus Telmatobacter. Next base: position 2,792 of record JASHVU010000085.1, read on the forward strand.
GGAATACCGCTATCCCGATTCAGGCATCGTCACGGCCAACGAACTCCACATTCCGGTCAGCGACCCCGCGCATCCCAAGCCCACTTACCTCACACT
>JASHVU010000799.1 GCA_030044455.1 Acidobacteriaceae bacterium
ATTGCCCATTCTCCGCTGGTGAAAACCGCGTGGGCCGGTTGCGACCCCAACTGGGGCCGTCTGGCCGCCGCCATCGGTTATTCCGGCGCCCAGATCGATCCCGCGGGCATCGACATCGCATTCGGCTCGCTGCCCATCTGCCGCGACGGAGGCCGCGCATCGGAATACGATGAGGCGGCGGCCCACGCCTACATCAGTCAGGAGGAGTTCTCAATTTCGATCGACCTTCATCAGGGCTGCGGCTCCTGTACTTTTTGGACAACCGATCTGACCCACGAATACGTCCACATTAACGCCGACTACTCAACTTGATGAGAGATGGGCCTCACGGCCGCGTGGCTGGTACCCGCGGTGCTCAACTTTTCACCCTCATGCCTCGCTTTACTTGCGCCTTATGCACGTCGGGTTACAATCGCAGCAACATCCATCTGAGGATGCGACGCACCCCATGAAGAAAAGAGAAGTGAAGCCGGGCGTCGCCCTTGCGCCGCCGGGTGAGGGCGAGTTTTCGCTTATTCCGCATAGCAAGCTGCTCGAACTGTACGCTGCCATGCTCAAATGCCGCATGATCCGAGACGCCATTTCGGGAGGGAAGAAGGCAGCTCGGCGCAAACGCTCCGCCCTCATCTCTGAGGCGGTGACCGTCGGCGTCACCATCGATCTCGAGGTCGGCGACGCCATAAGCCCAATGGCCTCCGACCTGACCCCCTGTGCGCTCAGGGGCATTTCTCTCAAAACGCTTCTCCGCTGGTGGGCCGACCCCTCCGCTCGCGTTCCCAGGGTTATAACTCACGCCAATGTCATTTCGCCGGCGGCGTCCACTGCCGCACGCCTTGAAGCTGCCCTGCGCATGGCCGCACTCTTCCGCTCCACGAATAGCGGCTCCGTGGTCGTCTTCTTCACCGGGCCCGAGACTCCGGGGTCGAAGGCGGCCTTATCGCACGAACGGCTCCGTTCGTTTCTGCTCCGGGCCGCCGCCGGGCATTTGCCCATCCTTTTCGTCAGGCAAGGCAACCCATATGCCGACGACTTCCTTCCAATTTCAGAGCAATGCGGCGTTCCCGGCATCGTGGTGGATTGCGACGACGTTGTTGCAGTCTACCGTACAGCCTTTGAGACCCTGGCTCACGCCCGGCGCGGGAATGGTCCAACGTTGATTGACTCCAAACCCTGGCGCCTGAATGGCGGGGGACCCAAAATGCGCAAACTCCGAGATTCCATTGGTAAGATGGAACTCTACCTTTCCGGAAAAGGGCTTGCTTACAAATCGATAAAAGAGAGAATCGGCAAGGAATTCGCAGCCGAACTTGGCGCGTGACAGAAGCTCTACCCAAGATGGAAAAGACTAGTTTTTAGTGGTCAGACATTTAACCTTGCTGGTCATATTGTTTACTTCTTCATTCACCCCTCTACGAGAGGAATCAGCCGCGCCAGCGCAAGGAATTCGACTCGCCGGGCTGGGTTGTTTGCCAGTCGTTTCACCCCTAATGGCCAATGCTGTCAAAGTGATAGAGTGAGGGTATGAATTTGAGCAAGCGTCTCAACGTGGCTCTGAACGGCCTATGCACAATCCTGGTTGCAAGCCTGTTTTTTGCAGGCACGGCGCCGCTCAAATCGGAACAGCCGGGTTCATCCAGCGGCGCAGGACAGGTACCCGGCGATGCAAGCCGGCCCGCACCCGTATGCGGTCCAGCAGAATTAGGCTCTCCTTACGTTCCCGACGATAGCTGGATTTATCCGGCGATGCTCCGTCTTTATTCGCTCGGTTACATCGACGATATGTTTCTCGGTCTGCGCCCCTGGACGCGCGCCAGCGTAGAACACATGCTTGAGGAGGCCAGCGTCGGGATTCAGGACGCGCAGGACGACAACGAGTCAGGGGCCGGCGAAGCCGAGGATATTTACGAAGCTGTCGATCAATTCCTCAATGCCGACACAAGCGGCCCCTGCCTTGCCCACCAGGGCCACACCCGCATTGAGTCGGCCTACACCAGGGTTCGCAGTATCTCAGGCACTCCATTGCGCGATAGCTATCACCTTGGTTCCACAATCGTGAACGACTATGGCCGTCCCTTCGAAGGCGGCTTCAACGAGTACACCGGCGCCAGCGGCTTCGTCACGGCCGGCCGGTTCGCTCTCTATGCCCGCGGCGAATTCCAGGGCGCGCCTTCAGCCACCGGCTATTCGCCTGCCCTGGCTCAGGCGCTCTCAACGGTTGACGGAGTTTTGTACGCGAATCCAAGCACCAACGTTCCTTATGACCAACCCACCATTCCCGCCGGCCCTATCGCCTCGGTCGCTGACGGACGGTTCCTTGAGGCTTACGTCTCGGGCCAGGTGTTCAATCACGTGATCTCCTTCGGAAAAGTCGATCAGTGGCTGGGACCCGCCCAGGGCGCCAGCATGGCATACTCCAACAACGCCCAGAACATCTACGCATTCGAGATCAACCGCATTGAGCCACTTCATATCCCCGGGCTCTCCCGACTTACCGGGCCCTTCCGCTACGAGTTCCTTCTGGGTGCGTTGCGCGGCCACAATTACATGCCGAATCCTGCTTACGAAGCCAAACCGTCTCCAGACATCCCCAACGTCACCAACCCCGGCGATCCCTGGGTTCACGTTGAAAAGCTCAGCTTCAGGCCGACACGGGACCTGGAATTCGGTTTCGAGCGCACGGTAATCTGGGGTGGCGAGGGCCATTCTCCCGTCACCATCAAGGATTTTCTGCGCAGCTTCTTCAGCACTTACTCTCCTGCCCCCAGTGTGAAGGCTGGACGTCAGGACCCCGGCGCACGCTTCGGCGCTTTCGACTTCTCCTGGCGCCTGCCCTACGTGCGCAAATGGCTCACCCTCTACGCCGATTCCGAGGTTCACGACGACGTATCGCCGATCGATGCTCCCCGCCGCGCGGCGTACCGTCCGGGAATATATCTCTCCCATTTCCCGGGAATCCCCAGACTCGACCTCCGGGTTGAGGCTGCGTCTACCGATCCGACTTCAGCGACCGGGCGGGAATACGGCACATTCATGTATTGGGAGACGATCGAACGCCAGGGCTACACCAACCAGGGCCAACTCTTCGGCGACTGGATCGGCCGCGAGGATAAGGGAGGCCAGGCGTGGCTAACCTGGCACCTGAGCGGCAATGAGTGGATTCAAGTGAATGCGCGTAACCAGAAGGCCGAAAAGTTCTTCATCCCGGCTTCGACTTCGGTCATTGTCCCTGGCTCTGAATGCTTCGAAGTCAAATCGTGCCTTGAGCCAGGTGGCACCACTCTGAACGATCTTGGCTTCCAGGTGGTCAAACGAATCGGCAAAGACATTGAGGTGAACGGCAATTTCACCTTGGAGCACTGGACCGCTCCCATTTATATGACGGGCGAACAGACCGTCACCAGCACCGACATCCAGGTCACGTGGTTCCCGACCCGAAAGGTGAACTACTAAACTTCCCAGGTGCGGCAACTGCCTTCAACGGGTCCGCTTTCTGCTCAGCTTACTTCGCTCTCGGATGGGTCTTGTCGTAGACCTCGACCAGGTGGGCGGTGCTCATCTGGGTGTAGCGTTGCGTCGTCGATAATCGCTCGTGCCCCAGCAGTTCCTGGATGGACCTGAGGTCGGCGCCCTCTTCAAGGAGGTGGGTGCCGAAGGCGTGGCGGAGCGTGTGCGGATGCACATCGCCGGGCAATCCGCGCAGGATTGCAATCCGCTTCACGATCCGTCCTACGCTTCGCGTGGTAAGGCGCGCCTGGCCGCCGTTCTCGAGGCCGCGCAGCTGTAGATTCAAAAACAGCGCGGCAGGACGCGCATCGCCTCCCGCCGCGGCGAGCCGCGCCGACCGCTCAGTAAGGTAAGCACGCAATGCCTGCGCTGCCGCGTCGCCCAGTGGAACGTAGCGCTGCTTCTGCCCTTTGCCGCGCACCAGCACCGCCTCGTTAGCCCAATGAATGTCGTTGAGGTTGAGGCCCGTGAGCTCGGCGTTACGGATGCCGCATCCGTAGAGCATTTCGAGAATGGCGCGGTCGCGGGCCGGCCAGCTCGCCGCGTCTTCACTTACCGAATCCACTACGCGATTCATCTGCTCGATCGACGGCACGCGGGGCAGATGTTTGGGCAGTTTGGGTGTTGAAACGAGTGTAGCCGCGTTCTGCTCAATGTGGCCGGTTCGGGCCAGCCACTTGAACCAGCTTCTGATCGCGGCCAGCGCCCGGGCAGCAGAGGCCTTGGAAAGTCCACGATCGTAGAGCGAGCCGAGGTAGGCGCGAATATGGGTGTGCTCGATGCGGGCGACAGTTGTGCCGGAGCCGAGCCGAGATTCAGCGCCGCTGACCCACGCGGTGAAATCGCCGAGCTCGCGCCGGTAGGCGCGGAGGGTGTGCGCCGACGCGCCGCGTTCGTTTTCAAGCACGCGCAGGTATTCGGCGACGAGCTC
>JASHVU010000800.1 GCA_030044455.1 Acidobacteriaceae bacterium
AACCCGGCAAGATCCACGCGATCCCGCTCGCCATACACGGGTTCTCCCGCCTCAGTGAGTTGAAGCTTTCCGCGCGGAGGCGCATTGTGCCCGCCGGCCGTGGGGCTCTCGATCACAAAGCCATTCACCTTGCCGGAAGCGCGCCGCAACATGGTCGTGGCCAGCGTATTTGACGATACGATCGCCAGGAATTCAGGCCGCGTGAGCTTGGGAAGCGGCCCTTCGGCATAATCCGCGGGATCGAAGCGCATCTTGGTGTCAAAGTCCGCGACCGCACCCGTAACTGAAAGCTTGTACACTGCGAGATTCTGCGCCGCATACGCGTCGAGAACGCCGGGAATCTGCAACGGAATGCCTGCGCCCATCAGCACGCAGCCCACGCCGGCCAACATCGCCCCATAGATCGATGCCAAATGCGGAATCTGCACTTTCTCGAGATAATTGATCCCTACCGGATTGCCATGCCCTTCGCGCGCCAAAAAAACTTCAACGAAGTTGGCCACCATGCACAGCTCACTCAGTTTGCGCGGCTCGTTACGCTGGTGTAAGAGCGTCAGCCGATACGGCGTGTCCGCCGATTTGCCGCCGGGGACGAAGTACTCATCCCACACGCGCCGCGCCATGGCGCGAAACGGAAAAGCCTCCAGGCCGCGGCGCATCGCCCCGTCTTTGTCCCCATCATTCAGGCGGCGCACAAACAGGGCATCGAGCGCCGTGCCCGACACTACCCCCAGCTGCCCCAGCCGCGAAACGGCCTGCGCCAGGCGCCAATTCGACACGCCGACGCCCATGCCGCCTTGAATGATGCGTGGAAGTTGAAACATCCTAGAATTGTTCCACACTTTGGCCGTGCCGCGCAGTGAGAAATGACCTCGTGTCTCGTGGCGAGACCTCGATGACCCACTGGTTGCCTTACCGCGAAGGCCACTCCTGCACCACCAGGCCCAGGTTGTTCAGATCGCGGATAGCGGCTTCAAGGTTGCGGCGGACTTGTGCGCGCTCTTTGGCGGGAGCATCGAGCGACTCGGCAATGGCGATTACGCGGCCATAATGCCATGCGCCGGCGGGGATGGCCACGATCGCCTTGTCGAGATCGGCGGGACGCAACTGAAGCTCCTGGCGGCGGGCGCTCACGGGCCGCAGCATCGTGCCCTCGCCGATCGTGCTGGTGTTCGCATCGGCCTGGAGGACGCGGAGGGCCAACGTGTTTGGCCCGACGACAAGAAAGGGGTTGGCCCATTGCGATGGGTCGTGAATGTCGATGTACAGGCTCTTGGTCGGCAGGGGGATCTGGTTGAGCTCGGCGCGGTCCAAGTCGAGCTGGCTTTCCTTCGCCTGGACCAGGTGCTCGGCCTTCACCGCGTTCTGGGCTACCCCCTCGACGGCGCGCTCTTCCTTGCGGCAAGCCACGAGAGCGATGGGAAGAAGCAGCCCGATTGCCACGATTCCCGTGGATTTAGTACGAAAACTCACGCTCTTAAGGATATCAGGCAATCGGGAGGGCTGGGAAACCCGTCGGTTCCCGATTATTGGGGCAGCAGCGCGTGGGCGATGGAGTCGAGAACGCCGTTGAGAAAGTTGATGGACTCCGCAGCTGAGTAGCGCCGCGCGATCTCCAGTGCTTCGTTGATGATGATGGGGAACGGGGTCGATTTGAAGCCGAGCATTTCGGCCACCGCCATGCGCAACAGATTGCGGTCGACGGCGGGCATGCGGTCGATGCGCCAGTGGCGGGAGTGGCTGGCGATCAGTTCGTCGATCTTTGCCTGCTGCTCAATGGCGACGCAAAAAAGGTCTTCGGCGAAGCCGCGCACCTCAGGCTTGACTTCGTCGGCAGCGTGCCAAAAGGTTGCACGAACTTCTTCCGGCGATTGCTTCCCCTGGTCGGCCTGAAAGAGCATCTGCATGGCCATTTCACGGGATCTTCTGCGCGTTCCCTGGGTCAAGAGCGGCCGCCTTCATTCAGTTTGCGTTTGAGGCTCACCATCTCAATGGCCGCAATCGCTGCCTCGAAGCCCTTGTTGCCGGCCTTGATGCCGGCGCGATTGAGGGCCTGCTCAAGATTCTCGCAGGTGAGAACGCCAAAGCTGTGGGGAATGCCCGTTTCCTGCTGCGACTGGCCGATGCCGCGCGCCACTTCGTTGTAGATGGCCTCGTAATGGGCGGTCTCTCCACGCAGCAGGCAGCCGAGAGTGACAATCGCATCCACATGGCCGATGTTGGCGATTTCGCGCGCAGCTGCGGGGATCTCCCATGCGCCGGGAACGCGAACAATCTGAATGTCAGAGCGCGAAGCGCCGCTGCGCAGCAAAGCATCGAGCGCTCCATCCAGCAGGCGGTCGGTGATGACCGCGTTCCAGCGCGCCACCACAATGGCGAAGCGCATTCCGGCAGTCGACAGGTCGCCCTGGAGGGCGATGGGCTTGCCTTTGGCGGGATCGGTCCATGCCCAGAAGCTGAACTTGTGGCCGGGCTCGGGCTCCACAGTGAACAGGCGCGACTTCCAGTGTGTCTCGGCGATCGGCGAAAGCCGCGCAGCCAGATCGCCTTCCACGTTGGCGCGGAGCCACGACTCTGCTGCCTGGTAAACGGAGTCGAGCGACGTGACCTCGATGAGCAGATCGGCAGTGGAGGGGAACCGGCCGAGAACGAATTCAAGATTGCCGAGCGAGGCCAGAAATGAGGCCCCGCTGGAGCCTTCCTCCTCCCACCCCGCACCACGCTCAAAGCCGAGTGCGGAAAAGAAGCCGGCCAGCCGTTCGTAGGCAGCGGCACTCGCCGTGGGACGCAGAATGGAAATGCCCTTGATCACGTATCAATTCTAGCCGGTGAGCGCACAGGAGCAGAGAACAAGGGAACGGGCCCTGGCAAAACAGATGGGGCCGTTCCATGAACGGCCCCAAACAACTTTGCCCGTGTCGCACTTCGCCTAAGTTGTGGAGCGCGGTTTTACGTAGATGGCAGTTGCAGGGACGATGCTTCCACTCCCGGTGTAGGTGCAGCCCGCATCGTTGCCGGTGCCGAGCGGCGGGGGAGGCGAGCAGGCGGGAATATTCGGGCTGATCTCCTGCGTGTCTTTGGGAGGCGTGGTGGCGCTTACGGAGGGCGTAATGCTGATGTAGTGAATCTCGTTGTCGCCCGCCGTCGAGACGAAGAAGATGGAGTGATCGGGCGTGAAGGCGCCCACCAGGGGCGCGGTGATCACTCCGCAATTTGTGCAACTGGAACTCACATTTAAGGTCACTGAACCCGAGGTCCCTGGACCGGAGCTCGCGGGCAGATAGTAAGGCAGCACGGCGTTCGACGTGGCCGTGGTAGAAGCGGGCGAATAGGTCACAAACGCAATGTTCGATGAAACGGTCTGCGCACCGTTGGCCTGTGGAATCGATCCGGTCACCACCTGGTTAGCTGCAGAAGCATCCACATCAGTAATGCTGGTCTCGGTGAAGTTGGCTGTGCTGCCCCCGCCGTTAATCAGCAGCGGGTTCATGGTCTGCACGCCTGTGGAGCTGGTGGTTACGCTGCACTCTTGCGGAGTGGTAATCCCGTTGCTCTGTTTGATCGTCCCAGGCGGAATTGGATCGAGGATATCGCTGACCGTGATGGTGCCCCCAGCGTTGGCCGTGGCGCCAAGGATGTGCGCGCCATCGATGGTGGTATTCACAATGTCAGACTGAACCGACTGCGAATCGCCCTGTGGATAGAACTGCACCGCGGCGTTGTTGCCGACGGCGCCCGACGGGCACCAGGTGTGCGCGGTGGTGGGATCGCCGCTGAAGTAGGCGCCAACCCCTGGGATCATCACGGCGGGTATCTGCTGCATGACCGGCATGGCTGAATTCGGCGCAGCGTTGCAGGGAGTCTCGCCGCCGGCCGGCAGCGGAGGGCTCGGAGGCAATGCTTCCACGGTCCAGCCCGTGTTTGCGTTATACACGTAGAGCGTGTCGGTGTGGCCGGTGATGGGATTCGAAACCGCGCCGCAACTCGCAGGCGTATTGAGCTGCGAGTTGTCGTAGATGTAGAGCGTCTGCCCGTCCGGGGTCCACTGTGCGGCCGCACCCATGCCTCCAAAGGTGATAGGTGTGCCGCCCGAGGTCGGGTAAACGTAGAAGATGTGCCGGGCCTGGTCGTTGATGAGCAACTGAGCGGAGGTGGGTGAAACCGCCAGCACAACGCCGGGCACGGTGGTGTCCTGCTTAGAAATGGAGTCGGTCGTGGTGCTGATCAACATCAGCTCATGGGGCGAGCCCAGATAAAGAGAGGTGCCGAGCCGGTCCATGACCATGGAGTTGGGCACATAAGGCAGGCGAATGTTGGAGCCCACCGCACCGGTGAGCAGCTGGACGGGAACCACGTACTGGGAGTTGCCGGGAGCCGCGAACCATGCAAAATCACTTGCCGTGCCCGGGACGGTCAACGCCACGGGATTGGAGGAGATGGAAACGCCGGTTCCGTTCAGCCCAATTTCGTTAATGGGCGCGGGATTGCAAGTGCTCGGCTGGCAAATGGCGTTGATTGAGGCCGTGCCTGGGAACAACGTCGAGATGGATCCATTGCTGCCGGCCGTGATATCGATCGGATCGGTGGACTGATAAGACAGGCTCAA
>JASHVU010000801.1 GCA_030044455.1 Acidobacteriaceae bacterium
CCGGGTGCCCCATCCTAAACACGCTTTTTGTGTTTAGGGTGGGATACCTCAAACCTCAGCTCTCGCACTGGCCCACCGACTCGCCGGCTCCCCGACTTGCAGTCTCGCAACTCCCATCCGGGCAATTCGACTGCGGCGCCTTCGCCGCCCGCGCAAACGCCTCTTCCTCGCCGGCCAGTTCCTCTTCGAGCATGCCCATCTTGCGGAAGACTTCGAGCGTCTTCTCGGCCGTCTCGGCGTCGAGCTTTGAGATGGCAAACCCAACGTGGACAATGGCATAGTCGCCCACTTCGATGTCGGGAACGTAGTCCAGGCACACCCGCTTTTGAATGCCGCCAAAGTTCACGCGGCCAATGCGCAGATCGCCCTCATTCACAATCTCGTCAACGCGTCCGGGGATAGCAAGGCACATGGCAACTACCTTATACCGCCCGGTGATCGCAGTCGAATGTGATTTAAATCACTCCGACAGCATGACTAGTCCGACACCATCGTTTCGCCCGGCAGAATCGGCCGGGTCCGCGGCAGAACGCCACGCGCGGCCAGCGCGCCCACAATCGCCAGCACGCCCACAAACACCGCCAGTTTCACCAGCGATCCGGTGCGCGTCTCGGGCAGCGCCTTCCACAAAATCAGCAGTACGGTCTGCGCAATCGTGACAGCCCAGACCGAACCGTAAAAATAGCGCCGCTCAATTCCCTCGCGCCTGGTCGACGCGCCCACGCGTGGCAGCTTGCCAATCAGGCCGAAGAACAGAATCACTGCACAGAGCGGCGAATAGGCATAGAGGTAAATCTGTTTCAGTCGCCACACGCCGGTGACCACGGCATAAACCAGCCCCGCCATATTGAGCAGTGCGAAGTTGAGCACCGCGTTCCAGGCAAAGGTGTAACACACACGCCGATAGAGCGGGTTGGGCTTGTCTTCGTCGAAGCGCAAAATGTAAGGTCGATGCTCCACTCCCGGCAACTGCGCGTAGTAGCCGGCGATGAATACGCCAACCAGCACAACGCACAGCCAGATGGTGTTGCCCAGATGAAATCCCTTCTCAAAAAGACTGAAGGTAAGCGGCCCGGGTGCGAGAAAGAAAACCCAGATCCAGATGGGCAGGTGGCACATGCGATAAATCGTTGTGTTGCGTTCGCGAATCTTGCGCTCTTCTGCATATTCAATCTTGCCGCTGTATCCCATGAGCCTAGTTTTTCTTAGCTGGCTGCAACGAGTCAAACCTGAAGCCCACCTTATTGCGAACCGCGCCGTTCATCACGCGTGATAGACTCCGGTTGCGGTGGAATGCGACTCAAATTTTGGAGGCAAACGAAGACGATGCTGAAACCCTGGTCGAGTGCGATTGTTGTGTTTGCGGCCGCAGCCGCAGGAACGCTTTGTGCCGCCCAGGGTGCGCCGAAAACCGCCTGGGTGGGAACGTGGGCGGCCTCGCCCATGGTGGCGCAGGGCTTCGCCATGCGGCCCCTCACCCTTACAACGCTGCGCCAGATCGTTCACATCTCGAACGGCGGCGACCAGGTGCGCGTCCGGCTCACCAATGCGTATGGCACCGATTCATTGGCCATCGCCGACGTTCATGTGGCCGTGAGCGCCGGCGGATCTTCCATCAAGGAGGGCACCGACCACGCCGTCACCTTCGGCGGCGCTGATAGCATTCGCCTCGCACCCGGAGCTGAAGTTTACTCCGATCCGGTGCCGCTTGCGGTCGCTCCGCTCTCTGACCTTGCCATCAGCTTCTTCTTTCCCAACCAGGTGATGCGGGCTGAAACTTATCATCAGCTCGGTCTTCAAACCAATTATCAGACGAATGGCGATCAGGCCTCCGCCGCTACTCTGAGCGATGCCGTCAAGATTAACTCCTGGTATTTTCTCGACGGCGTCGACGTGCCTGCAGTTGAGGGCTCGCGCGCTATTGTTACCCTGGGCGACTCCATCACCGACGGCGCTCTCTCCACTCCCGACACCAATCAGCGCTGGCCCGATCTGCTGGCCGCGCGCCTCAAGCAGGAACATTCGCTTGAGAATGTCTCCGTATTGAACCAGGGCATAAGCGGAAATCGCGTGCTGAACGAGGGCGCCGGACCAAGCGCGGTTGCGCGCATCGATCGCGACATCCTGGCCCAGGACGGCGTGAAGTATGTGATCGTCCTCGACAGCATCAACGACATCGGCCGCCTGGCATCGAGAGTGATCACGCCGGAAGACGAGATTACCGCGGCAGATCTCGAATATGGATTGAGTCAGCTTGCCGAAGCCGCGCATGAACACGGAATCAAAATCTACGGCGCAACGTTGACGCCGTACGGCGGCGCGGGATACTCCTCTGAAAAAGGCGAGCAGATTCGTGAAGCCGTGAACCAATGGATTCGCTCCAGCGGCGTCTTCGACGGCGTCGTCGATTTCGACAAGATCACGCAGGACCCCGCAAATCCGACCAAGTTCAACCCGGACTACGACTCCGGCGATCACCTGCACCCCAACGATGCGGGCTACAAAGCCATGGCCGACGGCATCGACCTGAAGCTGTTCGCGAAGTGAGATGCCGCAGTAATCCGGATGGGCCGCTTAGGGAAGCTCTGATCAAGTTGCCGTTTTGAAAGGGCACGGCTTCAGCCGTGCCGAAAAGTCAAGCAGAATGATTGGAGCTTTAGCTCCCGAGGACCGGTCCCGCAACTTAATCAGAG
>JASHVU010000802.1 GCA_030044455.1 Acidobacteriaceae bacterium
ATGTTCGATTCCATTGCTCCGCGTTACGACCTGCTCAATCACGTTCTATCTGCCAATGTTGACCGGCTGTGGTGGAGGCGTTCCGCTCGCCGCTTCAGCGCGGTACTTGCCCGCCCCGAAGCCCAAATCCTCGACATCTGCTGCGGCACCGGCGACATGACCATGGCTCTGCTCAAGCGCCGGCCGCAAGGGGCTAACCCGATCCTCGCCGCCGATTTCTCGCGTAACATGCTGGCCCGCGGCGCCCAAAAATTCGGACAGAATCGAGCCGGACGTTGCAAGGGCTCACCCTTCGCGATTCCCCTCGAGGCCGACGCCTTGCATCTCCCGATGCGCAACCTATCGCTCGACCTCATAGTTACAGCCTTTGGGTTCCGCAACCTGGCCAACTACCAAGCCGGCCTCGATGAGTTCTTTCGCGTGCTTAAGCCCGGGGGTCAACTGGGCATTCTCGAATTCAGCGAACCAGGCGGCCTCATCGGCAAGGCCTACGCGGTGTACTTCCGGCGCGTACTGCCCGCCATCGGCCGGCTCATTTGTGGCGAGAATGGGCCTTACAACTACCTGCCCACTTCAGTCGGCAACTTTCCTTCGCCCCCCGAGTTGCTTGCCATGATGCGCAGTGCCGGCTACGCCGACGCAGCCTGGCAACCGTACACTTTCGGCATCGCCGGGTTGTACACAGCCACACGGCCAACTGTAATCTAGGGTCTGTTATGCCGTCTGCCGTTTCGAGTACACCCGAATCCGGCTCGACCATCGCGCGCACCGCGGACCCTGCCCCGCAGCCCGCCGCCCTCGCCGCGCTCTCGGCCCAGAAGCGCCGCGTCGCGCTTCGCTCAATGAGCGCCGCGGGCGCCATGACCATGTTCAAGCTTGGTGCGGGCATTCTCTCCGGCTCGCTGGGCGTAATCTCCGACGCGGTGCACTCCGGCCTCGATCTTGTGGGTGCAGCGCTTACTTTTTTCTCAGTCAACGTCAGTGACAAGCCCGCCGATGAAGACCACCCCTACGGTCATGGCAAGATTGAGAATCTTTCCGCCTTCGCCGAGGCCACGCTCATGGGCATCTCCTGCGCATGGATCGTGTGGGAAGCCATCCAGCGCATTTTTGTTCATGCCGTTGAGGTACGCCACTCGCTCTGGCCGGTAGTAGTGCTTTTCTCCTCGATTGCTGTCGACTACTGGCGCTCTCGTGAGCTGCGCGCAGTGGCCGAAAAAACCGGTTCTCCCGCCCTCGCCACCGACGCCTTTCATTTTGCTTCAGACATGTGGGCCACGCTGGCGGTGCTCGCCGGGCTCGGCGTCAACTGGATCGGCACGCACTACGGCATCGCGTGGCTGCGCTATGCTGACCCCGTTGCCGCCATCGTCGTCTCCATCATGATTCTGCGCATGACGCTGCGTCTCGGCCATGAAGCAGCGGCCGTGCTGGTCGACGAAGTCCCCGCCGAAACGCGGAAACAATTGATCCGCGAAGTGGAACGGGTTTCTGGCGTGCAGGCTGTGGAGCAGGCCCGCGTTCGCCGCGCCGGCGCCGGCTACTTTGCCGATCTCACGCTCGCGCTGCCCCGTCGCTTTACGTTTGAGCACACCGGCCAGGTGGTTCAGGAGGCGACCGATGCAGTGCAACGCATTCTTCCCCAGGCCGACGTTGTCATCCATACGGTACCCCAGAAAACCCGCGCGGAAAGCATCTTCGACCGCGTACGCGCCGCGGCCGCCCGCAACAACGTCTCAGTGCACGAGCTCAGCATCCAGTCGCAGCAGGGCCGCCTGCACGTTGAGCTGCACGTCGAGATCGAAGAAAACATGCGCCTGCGCGATGCCCATGAATTCGTCTGCGGCCTTGAAGCTGAGATATTGCGCGATGTACCAGAAATCGATGCCGTACTCACCCATATCGAGAGCGAGCCGGCAACCATCGAGGAGCCGCGCGAAGCAGCCAGCGAAGAGAGCCGCATTGAATCGGCGCTGCTCGCAGCGGCCAGGGCATTTCCTGAAATCGCCGACGTGCACGCCATCGTGGTGACCCACACCGGCGAGCACATCGCCCTCACCTGCCATTGCACGCTGCCCGACGAACTGCCCATGCACCGCGTGCACGAGATCATGACCTCCCTTGAAGACCGGTTCAAGCTGGAGTGCCCTGAAGTGTACCGGGTCACTATCCACCCCGAGCCGCTGACGGATAATACGAGGTAGAGCTCCCGCGTGCACGCGGCTGCTCCGCATCCATGACCAGCCAATCCATCAAGAACTTCTTCCAGGTCGCATCGCTGCTTCTGTTGCTGGTGGCCGTGGGTCTGATGGCTGCCATCATCACCATGCACTTTGCCATTCACGGCGCTGAGGTCGAGGTGCCCGCGCTCAAGGGCATGACGGTGGCCGATGCGCGCAGCGAAACATCCGGTCTGGGCCTCAATCTCGACGTCGATAATCGCTACTACTCCTCTGACGTTGCCGCAGGCCACATCCTCACGCAGTCTCCAGACCCTGGCGTGGTGGTGCGCCGCGAGTGGAGTGTGCGCGTCGCAGAGAGCCTGGGACCGCAGAAAGTTGACGTGCCCAACGCCGTCGGCTCGGCTGAGCGCGTCGCCGATCTTGAGTTACGCCGCGCCGGCCTCGAAGTAGGGGTAACGGCCGAGCTCCCAATCGCCGGCCCGGATGAAGGCACGGTGATTGCGCAAGATCCGCCCGCCCACGCACAGGACATTGCGCAGCCCACCGTCAATCTGCTGGTGGCCGCGCCCGGCGCTGATACTCCCGATGGATACGTCATGCCCGATATGACAGGATGGCGTGCCATTGGCGCGCAGGCCGACCTCACCAAGGCCGGCATTAAATCCGCGCCGCTCAAATTCGTCGATGTGAGCGTGCCCGAAGTCGGCAGCGGACCTGCGCCACCCGCCGTTCCGGTTGTGCCCGGCTCCGTTATTGCGCAGTCGCCCGCTGCAGGCTCGCGCATTGATCAGGACACGACGGTTACGCTCACCGTGGCGAGGTGAGAAAGACAGGGACTGAGGGACTGGGGAGCGATGGACGGGAGATGATGCAATAAAGGGAGAGGGCCGAATGGGAGTGCAGCAAGACATTGAGCGAATTCTTGAGCAGGAGCGTGAGCTTCACTTGCCGCGGCTCGATTCGCGCATTGCATGGGACCTGGGTACACGCATCAAAACCATGGGCGAGGAGCGCGGCCACGCCATTGCAGTTGACGTGCGCCGCTTCGGTCAGCCACTCTTTTACTTTGCTGTTGACGGCACCACGCCCGACAGTCCCGAATGGGTTCGCAAAAAAACCAACGTGGTCGCGCGCTTCCATCGCAGCTCTTACGGATTTGGCCTTGCCCTGGCCCTCAAGAACACCACGCTACTCGAGCGCTACGGACTTCCCGTTGCCGACTACGCCGCGCACGGTGGCTCGTTCCCGCTCAATGTTGAGCCTGCCGGAATTATTGGCGCAGTTACCGTCACCGGCCTCACTCAGCGCGAAGATCACGAGCTGGTTGTCGAAGCGCTCTGCGCCCTGCTCGGCCGCGATTACCACTCACTCAAGCTCGGCCCGGAATAGCAGCGTTCCCAACCGACGGCCTCGTCCGCTCCGGTGCTTACGGCGTTTTAAGAAAAGGTCTAATGTCACTCACGGTTGTGCAGGGTCAGCGCTCCTTGGGGTCGCGCTGACTTTGTGGCGTCGGTTTCTCCCTACGGTATTTCCTAAAACGCTTTAAACCCAGCAACCACTTCGAGGCTCCGATCGTCCATATCGCGCCACGCCGCAACTCCGCAAATGGAGAGGACGATCCGTTGTTTTGCTGGTAAGGCCTATAAGCGGCGCGAGCTTGTGTTGGCTTAACG